>CAZPPY010000162.1:0-1502 GCA_964588575.1 uncultured Candidatus Saccharibacteria bacterium | reverse complement strand
CCGACCAGGCTCGCACTATTCGTATCCCGGTGCATATGGTGGAGACGATCAACAAGCTGTTGCGCACGCAGCGCCGCCTGACCCAGGAACTGAACCGTGAGCCGACGAACGAAGAAATTGCTTCGGCGATGGAAATTGACGTCGACAAAGTGGAACACATCATGAAGATCAAGCAAGACATCTCCAGCCTGGATGCCAGTATCCGCGACGACGAAGACGATTCCGTCCTGGCTGACTTCATCGAAGATGAAGACACGGTAACACCCGAGGAATCGGCTACCAGCCAACTGCTGAAAGAGCAGGTGAAAGATATGCTGAGTTCCTTGACCGAACGCGAACAGAAGATCATTAAGCTCCGCTTCGGCCTAGAAGACGGCAAGAGCCACACGCTTGAAGAAGTCGGACAGGAGTTCGCGGTTACTCGTGAGCGCATTCGCCAAATTGAGGCCAAGGCGCTGGCCAAGCTTCGCAAGCATCGCGATGCCAAGAAGCTCCACGACTACATCAAGGGCTAGGAGTGAACGAGGAGGTCATTCCTCCTCTTTTTCGCTTTCCATAGCGTATCTGTTACAATGATGGCCATGAAGCCACGGCTGGTGGGTATTTCAGGAACGAACGGAGCCGGTAAAGACACAACCGGCCATGTGCTGTCCACTGAATTCGGTCTTACCTTTGTCTCGGTGACTGATTCGTTGCGTGAAGAAGCGCGCCGAAGAGGATTAGAACCAGCGCGTGAAAACTTGCGAACAATCAGCGCCGAGTGGCGCCGTGCACACGGCCTGGCGGTACTTGTCGATAAAACCGTCGAACAATTTTCAGATGCAGTCAAGCAGGGCGGTTTAGCGGTTGCGTCATTGCGCAATCCGGCCGAGGCTGATCGGATCCATGAGCTGGGCGGGATCGTGCTTTGGGTTGATGCTGATCCGCGGCTCCGCTATGACCGCGTGCAGGCGAATGCGGCGACACGTGACCGAGCGGCGGAGGACAACCGTACCTTCGAGCAGTTCCTTGCGGACGAAGAAGCGGAAATGCACGCCAGCGGTGATGCCGCAACGCTCGACATGGCGGCGGTCAAAGACAGAGCCGACCATGTCATTATGAATGAATTTACTTCGTCGGAAGGCCTCATAAAGGTCTTGGCGGACGTACTGCAACTGCGCTAATTACAAAGTACATACCACCGTATGCATAAAACAAATTTTTAAGCATTTGTAATTTACAAGATGTCATTTTTATGGTATAAAGAAATCATGAACCAAAGCGGCGAAAACATCGGGCAAAAGATTGTGCAGGCCTCTCACCAAGGGATGCTTGACCAGTTACGGCAGCCAGATCTTGGCATCGTCGACTCCTTGGGCACTGACGGGGCAGTGATTATTACGCGGCAAGCGAGCGTTGGCCGTGGTGAAGGGTTGCCGTCTGTCGGTAATGTACTCGGCAGAACGGCAGCTGAGACGGGGTTAGGTGCGCTTGCAGCGGAACAGCTTGGAATAAAAGCGCCG
>CAZPPY010000161.1:0-1568 GCA_964588575.1 uncultured Candidatus Saccharibacteria bacterium | reverse complement strand
GCGAATACACACCGGCCAAAATCTTTAGTAGCGTGCTCTTGCCGCTGCCGTTGCGGCCAACAATACCAATGAATTCGCCTTTGTTTATCTTCAGGCCAATACCATCCAGCACTTTTTGCCTTTGCTTGGTATTTTTTCGACCAATGTTCACGAACGCTTGCTTGAGCGACGTGTATTTGTGTTGTGGTAAAACAAATTCCTTATGCAGATCATGCACGACAATAGCTGGTTCTGACATTTAGATATTCTCCGCGAAATATTTGGACTGCTTCTTGAAGAAAATAACAGAAACAACTGATAGAACGATCACAAACAATACAGGAATAATTGCGTACCGCAACCTCAGCACTTGCCACCCAGTAATAGTTGTCTTTGTAATAATGGCATACCTGGCATCCTGAATAACCTGCGCAATTGGATTTAGTAGCAAAACCCCACGGAAACGCTCTGGAACCAAACTTAGGGAGTAAAGGATCGGCGTCCCATAGAATGCTGCCTGCATGAAAACCTCCCAGATATATGTCACATCGCGGAACTGTACATACAGTGTCGCTAGCACAAACGACACCGCAACAGCTAGAGCAAAGAGTTCTGCAAGCAGGATCGGCAGCAGAAACCACGACAGGCTTGGGTGAATACCATTGATAAACGCGATTACGATAACGACAACTAGGTTAAACCCGAGATTGATGAGCGCAGAGGCTGAGCTACTAAGCACAACGAGGTAACGGGGAATGCTGATCTTGCGAATTAAATCGCCACGTGCAACGACCGATGTCATGCCGTTCATCGTCGTCTCATTGAAAAAGCTCCAGAGCACCATACCGAACAGAAGGTACGCTGGATAGTGCTCGACTCCCCGGTTCAATTTAAATATATATACAAAGACAACGTAGAGAATGGCGAAGAGCAGCAAGGGGCGCAAAAGCGACCAAGCATATCCCAGAACCGGGCCTTGGTACCGTACTTTAAAGTCACTGGAAATCATTTCGCGTAAGATAGCGCGATTGCGTTTGGTGAAATACCTCATTGCTACTGATTATATAACATTCGACAGGCCGGCGGCATGACACCGATGGGCTATACTAAGTGAAAGATGGATCGTGCATATATCCTGCCACGAAGGCGCGTTGTCCTTGTCCGCAATGCCGCTGCATATGACTTCGGCGGTGCCGAACGCTTAGTCGTGCATATGGCCGGAGAGCTAACTCAGAACAGTCTCGACCCTGTTGTCGTATCACGTCACAAGCAAGTACTCGCGTACGCAAAACAACAAGGGGTACCGTATCGTAGAGGCTGGTGGTGGAGCCGTCAGAACTGGAGCGGAGCATACGCCCTACTTTTTCCAGTTTATGTCGCCTGGCAGTTTGTACTTACTATTTGGTATATGCAGCTCGCTATCCGGACTCGTGCAGATGTTATTCATGTGATGAGTAAGGACGATTTTATCGCCGGCACAATAGTTGGCCGGCTACTAGGCAGGCGTGTTGTGTGGACAGATTGTGCTGATCTGAAGCACATTTACGCGAACCATGATCGATGGTATAAAAATCCAGTCGGGAAGTTTG
>CAZPPY010000160.1:0-1602 GCA_964588575.1 uncultured Candidatus Saccharibacteria bacterium | reverse complement strand
GGTTTCATGGGCAACCGTTGTTGCAATATGTTCTTTGATCGATTGCGACGCTTCGCCAGGATATGCCAGGAGCAGACGCTCACGGTAGGTAATGAGCCCCCAGTTTTCCATGGCGCCGCTGGAAAAGTCCGGCAAAGCGACGTGGTCGCATTTTGCCAACGGATAGTGGATACCAAAATAATCTTCGAAGAATTCAATCGATCGTTTGGCTGCGTCCAGGGCAAAATCAAGCGCATTGAGCGGCTGTGCAATCGTTGCCCAGACCGAGACGGTCGTGCCGCGTTTCGTTTGTGTAGTCTTGCTCTGCATTTCACCGATGACAAAAGCCAGAAGGTAGGTGGACATCTTCGGGGTTGTTTCGAAGATTGTTTTAATCAACTTTTCACTTACGCCCGTCGCATCTTGAGTTTTCACCGGCGTGTTACCAAGGACCGTCATATCTTGTGGTGCGATGATCGCCAGATCAAAGGTCGCTTTTGCCTCAGGTTCGTCGATGCACGGGAACAATTGGCGCGCATAGTGGCTTTCAAATTGCGTAGCCAGCATCACGTGCTCTTTGTTGTTGAGCGTGAAGTAGCACGGATATAAACCGGTCATTCCCTTTGTAATCGTTCCGTGGAAGTGGAGCGTAACAGTATAGTCGCCGGCGTAGATCATTTCGTCGGTGTGCAAGCGTACTTCGTCCAGCGTGTTCTGGTTGTTGATGCGCTTGATTGGCAACGCACGGTCACCCTTTTTGTCGTGTTTGATAATTTCCGCGCGATCAATTGTGAGTCCGTGCTGATGAAGCGTGAGCCGCTGGCTGGGCCGGCTCGTCTTTTTGAGGTCAATGATGACGTTACCTTGAAAGAGTAGTTTTTGTGCATCAGGGGTCAGCTCCAGCGCGTAGTGTGACGGCTTGAATTCGTTGTATAAGCGCTTCACCGATTTCATCTCTCTAGCATAGCATGCCATCGGTGGCTGTTCTGTTCGTTTCGTCCCTATTAGGACTCATCAGTACGACTAACACTTCGTAGACGAACATGACAAGCAGAACAAGAAGAAACGGCAGTGAAGCCGATTCATGCATGAGAAAGCATCTTGTCCGGCTTGCCGTGCCCGCCTCCAGGGTGCTATCCAGGATGTGTATATGCGCCTATCGCATCGTCGTCTGGCTCGTAGTCGGCCTTGCCCTTTGCTGCTGAATCCAGCGTCGCATCGAGCTCAACGGCCGACATGCGTCTGGCAATATCCGTCATCAGCAAAGATGCATGCTGATCAGCGCCCTGATGTATGGCGACGGTTCGAAACTTCGAGCTGTGCTTTGCACGCCTGAAGAATTCTATTGCGATATCCGTATCACTCATCCGGCTGCTGTCTGGCTGTTGGCTCATCACCAACACCTTTCCGCTCCAGCGTGTCAGAGGGTCTGGGTTGTCCAAGACTGCTTCCTCTTGCACAAAGGGAGCTACCGATCGGTTACATGGAACCAGCCCGTAGCTTCCTTCGTGCGTTCTGCTTGTCAAATAACAAACTCCCCATCTTGGGGGAATTTAAATATATATTAACACAAAATAATATAGTATGCAATCAACATTGTTCGTTTCGTCCCTATTAGGACTC
>CAZPPY010000159.1:0-1689 GCA_964588575.1 uncultured Candidatus Saccharibacteria bacterium | reverse complement strand
GCAAAACCGAATATATCCTGCTGAACCGATCTTCACCTGACCAATCGCTGAACCTTTCAAGAACACTTGCTCTCCCGGCGGCCGATAACGAACTGCAGCTCAGCAATCGCCGCTATGACCAGTACATCATATATGACGCCGTCAACCATCAGCTGTCACGGGCGTCACTGAGTGCGCCGGCATCCCAGCTATACTTCAGTAATGTACTTGCCTTTTCGACGTATGGCGATACTATGGTGCTGTTTGCCACGCCGGATCCGGTAGACCCGGCGACGGTTGATATTGACGTAAACGATGGCAATGCGACGTATGTTATCCGGCACGACAAAGCGGCCACCACATACTTGCTTGACCTGGCGACATACGGCGGCGATATGTACATGGCGGTGAGCGCAAGCAGTGAGAATGTGGCGTACGTGTACAAGAATCCCATTAGCCAGATCAGCAGCCAGCGCCTCGGGGTGGCAGTACCGGCCAGCGTTATGAGTGTGAAGTCGCCAGATTATGTAGACTTCTCTGCTACGGCGCAATATATACTCTTCGCAAACAAAACGAATGCGGCAGTCTATGACGCTGAAAACGACCAAAGCTTCGAGTATGCGTTGCCGGACACGATGGATGCGCCCCAGGCCCACCTGAACTGGATGGACGGTGCCCGCCTCATATATGTCAGCCATGGCCAGGTGATTGTGTCGGACTACGATGGCAAGAACCGCCAGGTTTTGATCTCGGCCGATCCGCGCTACGGATTCTACTTTGATCAATCCTACAAAACAATGTATGCCTTCGTCGGTGCTGCTTCCAATAAGTCGCATGAACTTTTGACCAGCACTTCCCTGCGTACGCCTGCCGATCAGTAAAGTAGCATAACTATATTGCTTTTTTATCACCTATGTGATATAATAGACATTTATGGCTATTATATTATGCGAAACACCTGCGTCGGACCCAGCAGAGACTTCAATCGAGATGGGTGATATTACCGAAGCGAGTCAGACTATTCTTGCTGAACGCGATATTGAGCTTGACGCTCCCGGTACGAGTATTCATGTTACCCTTGGCGCGATGACGCATACAATCGAGGGTTGGGATTTTGCGCGTATAGGCGAGCGCACTTTATTCGGTATAGTTGCAGAAAATAAAGATTCTGGCTCGCGGGCACAAGTCGAGACAATTACCGGTCCGGTACGATTCAGAGCGGACCAGTTAGTTGAGCCACAATTTCTCTGCGAAGATTCAGTTTTAGCGAGAATAAAATTCCGCTGTATGGGGTTCGGTAGGGCTGCCATGCGCATGACCGGACTTGTTGTGCCATTGCCTGAAGCAAGGCAATCAACGCAGGAGCTTTATGAATCAGCTGCTCCTGGGATCAAGCTCTGCAATGTTATTGACTGTCTGCTTGCCGCAAAAGCAGCAGAGCGCATGTCGGAAGAAGAAGCTGGCATAATACTTAAGATCGTCCATGATTCAGCGCGAGAAGCACTCGAGGCTTTTCATAATTTGGAGCTTGTTCACGGTCATGCCCATATGAGCAACTTCAATGTTAATATCGCGACCGGTGAAGCTCGATTATTTGACTACACATTGGCAATGGAAATGGGTGAGGACACGGCGTTTGCCCGTCCGCTTTGGGATGGTATGAACGACGCCAACCCGTCTGAGGATATTGATCGCTTTGAGTCCAGGTGG
>CAZPPY010000158.1:0-1728 GCA_964588575.1 uncultured Candidatus Saccharibacteria bacterium | reverse complement strand
ACCGGCGCGATTTAGCCCAAACGGAGGCCAGGGGGCATGCGTGGCGTAATAGCCACCCATGCCTTCCTGGCAACAATTAACATGCCTGTCTTATCTGTTAGAATGAGAATGATTATATGAAAATTCAGATTATTACGTTATTCCCGGAAGTTATCGAGCCGTATGTCGGCGCTAGTATGCTGTGGAAAGCGAAAGACCGCGGTATTGCATCGTATGAATGCATCAACTTGCGGGACTTCGGCCTTGGGCCGCGCAAGCAAGTAGACGATACGCCGTACGGTGGCGGCGATGGTATGCTCTTGAAGCCCGAGCCGCTTGTCGCGGCTATAGAGCTGGCAAAGTCGAAAAGTCCTCAGGCGACGGTCATTTTACCGACGCCGCGAGGCTCCATGTATAAACAATCTGATGCCAAAGCGCTGGCGGCCGCAAACGAAGATTTGATTATCATCTGCCCGCGCTATGAAGGCTACGATGAACGCGTCACGAAGTGGGTGGATCGGCAATATTGCATTGGTACTTACGTGTTAACTGGCGGCGAGTTGCCGGCCATGGTTATTATCGATTCAGTTGTCCGCTTGCTGCCCGGCGTGTTGGGCGGCGAAACCAGTGCTGACGTGGAGTCGTTTCAGGATGACGACCAAACAATAGAATTTCCGCAGTATACGCGCCCCGAAGAGTTCCGTGGCCTCGAAGTACCGGCTGTCCTTCTGACCGGTCATCATGGCGAGATTGCACGCTGGCGTCAGGAACAAAGCAAATAATAGCCTAGCTGTAGGATCTGGGCATGAGCTTACGCTCTACCTTTTCGCCTTCAGGTTGGCTATAATGCTACCTGTAACTGGAGGGTACTACCTATGAAATTATTCTCAATTAAGCCTGTACACGCTCATTGTGACCTGCCATGCGGTGTCTATGATCCGGCACAGGCCAAGATCGAGGCCCAAAGCGTCAAGGCAATTATGGACAAGTACGAGGGGCTCGATGAAGCTAATAAGGTACGGGCGTTATTTATCAAGGAAGAGCGGGCTGAGCTTGTAAAACACCACCTGATGGTGCTGTGGGCTGATTATTTCAAACCAGAACATATGGAAAAATTTCCCGATCTGCACGATAAATTCTGGAAAGCCATCAAGCAAGCAAGTGAGTGCAAGCATCATCTGGAACCAGCAGAGGGTCAGAAGCTCCTGGACATGATCGATGAAATCAGCGACATGTTCTGGGCAACCAAAAATAAATAAAAAGATACAGATCGGTGGGTTCATGAGGCGATTGTTTGTTATTCGGCGTGTCGTTGGCGGCAGTATGCTGCCACGGCTGACGCCAGGGCGCATTGTTTTTGGCTGGCGGACAGGGCGCCTAAGGATTGGCGACGTCGTGATTCTGTGGCATGACGGGCTGGAGAAAATAAAGCGGATCGATCATGTTGAGGACGGAAAGTTGTATGTGCTCGGCGATAATCCCGATGCGAGCACCGACAGCCGTGACTTCGGCCTCATTGACCGCGCACAGGTGCTGGCCCGCATCATCTGGCCGCGGAACGTATAAAGCTTCCTAGGCTTCAATGTGCTTGAACCGGTAGGCGCCGAAGGCGATGAGCACAACCAGCGTGATACCGAGGACAACAAAATCTTTGAGTAGACCGAAATGTGTCTGACCGGTGAGCGCGCCGCGCATGGCATCTACCGCGTATGACATGGGGTTCAATTCAGCGACGATCCGCAACCAGGT
>CAZPPY010000157.1:0-1761 GCA_964588575.1 uncultured Candidatus Saccharibacteria bacterium | reverse complement strand
GCGTGGCAGCTTGCTCAAACCTTCAGCGTCGCCGAGAGCTTTGAGTTCGGCGCGCTTCGCGGCGTACTTCAGAATCATCTTCTGACGCTTGAGATCGCGTGCCAGGATCGATTTCTTTGCCATTACTTTTTCTCCTTTTCGAACGGCATTCCGAATTTCTCTAATAGCGCACGTGAATGTTCTTTGCTTTCCGCACGGATCGTGAAGATAACTTGCAGACCGTGGCTGGTGGTTGTTTCGTCAAACGTGAGCTCGGGGAAGACTCCCTGGTCAGCGAAACCAAATGCGTAATTGCCCTGACGGTCGAACGCCTTGGCGCTGACGCCGTGGAAATCGCGCAGGCGCGGGATGACGATATTGATCAAGCGGTCCAGGAATTCATACATCCGGTCGCCACGAAGCGTGACTTTCAGACCGATCTTCATGCCTTCGCGCAGTTTGAAGCTGGCGATAGACTTGCGGGCGATCGTCACGACCGGCTCCTGGCCGGTAATCTTGCGCAGTGTATTTTGGGCAGCTTCCATGACTTTCTTGTCATCTTTAGCGCGGCCCAGACCGACGTTCAGGACGATCTTTTCCAGGCGCGGAACCTGTTGAATATTGTCAAGGCCGAGCTCTTTCTGGAGTTGCTTGGTGATTTCACGGCTGTACAGAACCCGCAGGCGGGCAGTTGTTGCTGGTGCTGATGCTGTCTTTGCCATTATTTGATCTCCTTGCCGCTGCTCTTCATGACGCGTGTTTTTACGCCATTTTCAATTTTGTAGCCGATACGCGACGGTTTTTTGGTCGCAGGATCCATGATGCCGACTTTGCTGACATCAATCGGCTTGGTCATTTCAATAATACCGCCCTGTGGGTATGCGCGGTTCGGCTTGACATGCTTCTTGACGATATTGATGCCTTCAACGGTTACTTTGTTGGTTTGCGGGTGTGTCGCGAGAACTTTACCGCTATTGCCCTTGTACTTGCCGGCGCGGACGACGACCGTGTCGCCCTTCTTTAACCGAATTTTATATGTCTTTGGGCTCATTGACTTATTAACTCGTTGACTCATTACAGTACCTCCGGGGCAAGGCTAATGATCTTCGTGTAGCCCATGTCACGCAGTTCGCGTGGAACCGGGCCGAAGATACGCGTTGCTTTCGGATTTTTATCGTCGTCGATGATGACGGCGGCATTGTCGTCGAAACGAATAGTCGAGCCGTCCTTGCGACGAATCTGGTCGCGGGTACGGACGATAACCGCTTTCACGACTGATTTTTTCTTGGTATTGCCGCTTGGATTGGCATTTTTCACGGTAGCGACGATGACGTCACCAACCCGTGCATAACGCCGGCGCGTGCCGCCAAGGACGCGGATGCAAAGGATCTCTTTCGCACCGCTGTTGTCGGCAACGGCCAGTCGGGTTTCCTGTTGGATCATTACATAGCCTCCTTGTCGGCCTCGCGCAGGACTGGCTTCTCGATGATGCGGTCCAGCGTGAAACGTTTGCGGCGGCTGATCGGCCGGGTCTCGACGATCGCGACTTTGTCGCCAGCCTCAGCTTGGTTCTTTTCGTCATGCGCCATGAATTTCTTGCTAACGGTGTATTGCTTGCGGTAAATCGGATGAGTCTTGCGCGTGTGGACGGTCACGACAATGGTTTTGTCGCCCTTGGCCGAGCTCACCGTACCGATAATCGTACGAGCCATTATTGTGCCTCCTTCGAGAGCGCTTCGCCCAGCACGGTCAATACGCGTGCCAGGTCTGGACGTGTGCTAC
>CAZPPY010000156.1:0-1764 GCA_964588575.1 uncultured Candidatus Saccharibacteria bacterium | reverse complement strand
CGCTTGATCCAGTCACCAGTTTGCTGGTTCAGGAGTGCAAACAGTGATGTCTTGCGTATATCGCGCTCGGCAAAAATATATTGCAGCACCCGGTCGTTCCCGATGCCATAGCCGGCATGTGGCTGCGTGCCTTCTTCTTCCATGATGTTGAGATACCAGCGAAAATCGCTGTATGTACCGCCGCGTGCAAGATGCAACTCGTACATCCTGGATGTGATGAGCCGGTCGCGCAGCGCAGCAAAGGCATGTTCGCGCACCGAAGAACCGCATGCTTCGCCGGCGTAAGGTAGGATCAAATCGGCTGACAGGCAGACACGCGGATCTTTGCGGGAGACCTTCATATTGAAGAACTTTATCTCTTTTGGATACTTCATTATGAACACTGGCAGTTCGGTGTCGGCGGTATTAAGGAGTGAAACAACTTTTGCTTCGTGATTGGCTTTCAGGTCGTCGCCGAACCGGACTTCCGGGTAGCCATTCTGCTGCAGTAATGCGACGGCATTTTCGTAGGAAATACGATGGAATGGCGCAGTTGCAGCGTGGAACAGCTTCTGAATGTCGCGCCGGTACGTGCGCTCCAACACGTGCGCATTGTGCTTGAGGACGTTCAGGATCATCGACTGGATCGTCATCTGAATATTGGTGAGCAAGGCTTCATACATGACGTCTTCGTCATACTGCTCGCGCGACATGCCAACGGTCGTCGCATCAAATTCCTCTTCGGTCAGACGGAACTGGCGCAAGTGCCGTGCATCTTCCGCTTCTTCGTCGCGCCCGGAATGAATGATGGTCCAGGCTGCCGGAAATGATTGCAGCGCCTGCTCGAGTGAGAGTTGGCCGGTCTGGGTAAAGAACAGCGGTAAATCCTGCCGATTGCCAACTTTGAACAAGGTATCGACGTTCTCGCAGGCACCGGTTATTCCGACAATCTCCGGCACGTCGACATAGACCATGTTTCGCCGCCGATAATTTTCGGCGGCGCCTTCACCGAGGGATTCATTGATGCGGGCAACATTCGCGAAGTGATCGTTGAATGCAATCAGCCGCTTGCCGGTTCGTATTGCTTGGGTAGTAACGCTCATTATGTCTCCTTCGTATAAGTTTCTATGAAAAAGAGTCTTACACCGAGGTCAAGACTCTTTCGTACGATTCAAATTCACAAGCGCAACCTTATGGGCCGCGGCCGTAGTCGCAGGTGAGGTGTTTGTGGAGCATAAAAAAATCGCTCCTCTCGGAGCGATTTCCGTGTGCGTCAGATTTTTTGCCGGTGGGTAGCTTCCCAACCATATCGCGTTCCAATGTAGCAAGCGGCAGTACAAAACGCAAGCGTTTTTTCGAAATAACAGATACATAAAATGAGAAAAGGCAGTGTGCCGGAAAAGCCGAAACTTTCGGCACACTGCTCAGGCGTCATAGGGGCTGGCCGATCTTTAGCATTCTCAGCAACAGTCCTGGGCCAAAGATGGCGAGCAGGAAGGCAGCGATTAGAAACGCAAACCATCCGGCAGATACGGCCACGGTGTGGCCGGCGCCGAATGCTGTTTCGAGAACAAAGCTGCTCAGGAACCCGATGACGACTGATAGAGCTACCATGACAAAACCGGTTGCTATTCCAAGGACGCAAACCTGTACAATCGACAGATCGCCCTCGGATGAGCTTTCGTTACGCATGGTTGATCCCTCCGGCTGGCCAAATGCTTTTGGTGATTGTCACCGCAGCAACCAGCCAGAAAATACCTTGATCGGGTAGCTTGTGGCTGGTGG
>CAZPPY010000155.1:0-1768 GCA_964588575.1 uncultured Candidatus Saccharibacteria bacterium | reverse complement strand
GTCAACCACCGATATTCTGTGGTTACTCACACTGTCAGTCATCGGCGGTTTGGTCAAACGCACGCTCCTGCCGATTGGGTTGCTGTTCGGCATACTCGCGCTCATCATTATCATCCGGCAGTACCGGCTGCTGCTCTTGAGCCTGAAACGCCCGACGTGGCACATCCTGCTGGTTTCGATTGTTCTCATAATAAGCATCGGGCTGTTTGCCGAACGCGTTGGCGGCAACATCATGCAGTACCATACGATTACCCCTAGCTGCGAACAAGTCGACGGCGACGAAGCGTGCCGGGTTTTCTGGCCGAATATTCGGGCGCAGTCACTTGCGCAGCGGACGCCCGAACAGATTATATCGTTGCCGATGTTTATTCTCCCCTGGGTCTACAACAGCCTCGACAACGTGCTGGACATTCAGACACAGAACTGGCAACACCAGGTTCAGCCTGGCGACTGGCTGACCGTGTTACTCGGCCTGTTGCTACTCGCTGGCGTAGCGTATGGCTTTTATTTCGATTCGAAAAAACGACGCCAAGGACGGCAAGACATACTGGCCCGGTATCGACTCTATATTCTGCTGCTTGGCCTGTATTTTATGACGGTGCACTTGCTCGTTAATTACCAAAGCTATCAGGAACTGAAATTCTTTGGTATTGCGCTGAATGGGCGATATATCATTCCCAGCCTGCTGCCGCTCGTTGTACTGTCGTGTTTTTATTGGTCAAGGCTACTCGCCCGGCACATGAAGCTGCTTGCAGCCATTGCCGTGACCGCTATCCTGTGCGTTGTTCTCGGGAGCGGCCTGCAGCTCATGATCCGCAATCCCCAACTACGTTTCGGCTGTGCCGTCAGTAGCTCGCTGCCGGCACATTGCGATTAATTGCGCAGGTTAAAACCGCTCGGGCTTATACCACTCGGGTGCCTTTTTAAGATATTCGTCCAGTTGGGGTTCGTGCAGCAGACCGGCCTGACCTCCGACTTTTTGCACGACACTCATCGAGTTAATCGGCGCCCACTGCAGCGCACCCTCAAGCGTGTTTCCTTTCGCCAGTGCAGCCACAAATGTCGATGAGAAGGCGTCGCCAGCTCCCGTCCGCTCATATGGCGGTGCAATATCAGGATAAATCGGCATCTTGAAACGATTCGTTCCGTCTGATGCATAGGCGCCCGCCGGACCGTCCGTCACAACGACGATCTTCGGCCCCAAGGCATGCAGGTGGTTGATCAAATCATGTATATCTTCGTGGTTGCCGCCGCCAACCAGTACCGCTTCTTCCCGATTCAGCATCAGGACTTCAGTATGCTGGTAGATGCGCTTCAAACGTTCCACGCCTGCTTCCATCTGGAAGGTGCCTGGCTGAAAGGCCAGCTTTACATCTGGATTCTCATCGAGCCAGTCAGCGACGTCGTCATGATATGAAATCGCGTGTTCGCTGATTGAACTGAAGTAGACCCAGCGTGGAATGTCAGCCCGGTGAAAACGCGGCCAGTGATAATCATATTCTTCATGCTTGATCAGGATTGTGCGTTCTTCCTTATACCACAATACAAAGTGATAGTTGCTGAGCTTGCGTGAATTGACACGCACAAAATCGGTCTCTACATCGTTTGACTCGAGTGAATGAATAATTTCCCGGCCGTATTTATCGCCGCCGACATTGGTCACAAAACTGGTTTTAAGACCGAGCCGCGAGAATGCCACCGCGGCATTGCCCGCATTGCCGACACCCGCCACCACTTCGCGGTGATCAAATGGTAATTTAGTGCCGAA
>CAZPPY010000154.1:0-1819 GCA_964588575.1 uncultured Candidatus Saccharibacteria bacterium | reverse complement strand
TTGAGCGCTTTGAGAACTTTCAGCAAAACTATTTCACTCTTAAATGTCACTGGATAATAGATATAGTTATACTCAATATTCTTTGGTATGGTTGGAGTTCGAACGACATGAAGTTGTGCGTTATAAAGGTCAAATATAGCTTTACGTTGCCTAATAATCTCTGGCACATGCGGTAAGTTACACAGCCCCATCGCTGCCTGAAATTCCGAGCCTTTTGCATTGATACCTAACATATGGTGGTCATCGCCTTGATGACCAAACCGCTTCATAAGCTCGACTTTGTCACTCGCTGTCTTCTCGGCAGTAATGAGGCAACCACCCTCGATGGTATGAAATAGTTTTGTCGCATGAAAACTACACGTCGCTGCATCGCCAAAGCTAAGTAGTGACCTACCATTATATTTGACACCAAAAGCATGAGCACCATCATAGATAACTTTCAGCTTGTGCCGCTGTGCGATTGCTTCAATCTTTTCAACATTGCATGGAAAGCCAAATACGTGTACTGCCATTATTGCCTTTGTCTCTTTTGTTATTGCAGCCTCGATTTTATCTGGATCAATGCAGTATGTTTCCTGATCGATGTCGACAAAGACCGGCTTACAGCGCTCCCATAATATCGAAGAGGTCGTAGCAACATATGAAAAAGGTGTAGTAATTACTTCGCCTTCGGTAATGCCAAATGCTCTCAGTGCTAGTTGTAAGGCAACCGTACCATTTGTCAGAAAGTGGAAATTTTCAACTTCGAGATAGTTCCTTAGCTTATGTTCAAACTCCTGAAGCAACGGACCTTGATTAGTTAACACTCCCCTATTCCATATTTTAGCTAAATATGCCTCGTATTCCTCAATCGGCGGCAAGAAGGACTTAGTAACGTAAATATTCTCCACGGCGCCTCTCCTCATCATTCAACTTCCCAGGTGTGCGGTAAATTGATCGCCCCACCTTTCGTAATGTCATTGCCTTTGATGACGAAGCTACAGCTATCGTCGCCTGCAGCGACTAGCTCCCTATTACGAAGCTTGAATAGGCCGACGCCCACATGGTAACCGCCTCCGTTCAGAATGGTAGTATCAAGGTGGTAACGGATTTTGCCGCTTTTTGGTAATTTAAGATCCGGTGGTGTTGTTATCTCGGCAATCGATACGCCGTCTCTCAAAATAGATATGCCAACATATATGTCGTCATTTTCTGTTGCAACATAGCTAATATTGAACGTTAGCCCCTTTGCAGTCTTGTCAGTAGCTCTTGCTTTAATTTTACTAGTACTGAACTCAGCCGCCGTCTCATCTTGCTCAGTAGCTTGAGTAGTCTCTATGTTTTCTAATGTATATATATCCGCAATATCCGACGGAGAGCCATCGTGAGTAAGTTTGCCACTTTTAATATATACTGCACGCGAACAAAATCGTCGCACGGCACCCATATCATGTGACACGAATATGACTGTACGCTTCTGGCTCTTGAGTTCTTCAAAATGATTAAAGCACTTTTGTTGGAAGGCCGCATCACCAACTGCCAGCACTTCATCGAGAAGCAAAATATCGCTATTCGCTCGGATGGCAATAGAGAAAGCTAAGCGAACCTGCATACCGGACGAATAGTTTTTGAGCTTCTGGTCCATGAATTCACCGAGCTCGGCGAACTCCACAATGTCGTCGTACATGGCGTCCATTTCTTTATGCGAGAATCCAAGCAGCGCACCATTTAAATAGACGTTGTCGCGGCCCGACAGTTCTGGATTAAAGCCGACGCCAAGCTCGATAAATGGCGTCAGACTGCCGTGTACGGTGACTGACCCGGTCGTGGGCGAATACAC
>CAZPPY010000153.1:0-1869 GCA_964588575.1 uncultured Candidatus Saccharibacteria bacterium | reverse complement strand
TGGAATTTTTAGAGGACGAACCTAGGCATAGGTCGAAGCTTTTGGCCGTATGGCCAAAACGAGACTTTGCCGCAAGTTCGGACGTGGCGGGGATAGCTCAGTTGGTTAGAGCGCCAGATTGTGGCTCTGGAGGCCGAGGGTTCAAGTCCCTTTCCTCGCCCCATGCATGAATATAGGCAAAAGCAGCTGGCAGCAGCTGCTTTTTCTTTTGGCTGGCCAGCGAACAGCGATGCTATACTACGTTTCAGAGAGGTAGATATGAAAAAGATCATTCGATCATTCTGGCGTTTTATCCGTCAATATGCAGTATTTGTGCTTGCAGTTGCGGCAATGGTTATTGCGGCAATCCTGGAGATGTTGAAACTGCACGCCGCTGCCAACTGGATACTGGGAGGAGTCGCTGTCATTGCCCTGATGCCGCTCCTCGCGCGCATGTGGAAAGACCTGCGTAACGGTGCCTACGGCATCGACATTTTGGCAGCGCTGGCGATTGTCACATCGGTGATTCTGCAGCAATTTTGGGCAGCAATCGTCATTGTTATTATGCTGACCGGCGGTGAATCATTGGAAGTTTTTGCCGCGCGCCGTGCACGCCGCGAACTGACCGAACTTTTAAAACGAGCCCCTGACGAAGCGCATATTATTCTACGCAAAGGCAAAATCATGGATGTGCACGCCCGCCAGGTCGTCGCCGGCGACAAAATTATGATCAAGCCCGGCGAAGTCGTACCGGTTGACGCAACCATTCTGGAAGGCACCGGCAGTTTTGACGAATCCAGCCTGACCGGCGAGAGCCTGCCTGAGGTGAAGACCCCTGGCGACCACATCCTCAGCGGATCGATCAATATTGACAGCGTCATAACAGCAGAGGCGGTTCACGCCGCCGCCGACAGCCAGTACCAGCAGATTGTACGGCTGGTTGAATCTGCTGCCGAGAACCCGGCCCCGTTTGCCCGGCTGGCCGACCGCTACAGTATTCCTTTCACGGTTCTGTCGCTCACGATTGCCATCGCAGCATGGATTCTCAGCCGCCAGCCGGTCCGCTTTCTGGAGGTTATCGTCGTTGCGACACCTTGCCCGCTTATCCTAGCCACGCCAATCGCGCTGATCGCCGGCATGAGCCGCGCCGCCCGCGATGGCATCATCATCAAAACCGGTACTGCGTTGGAATTATTGGCGCAAGCCAAGACCTTCGCTTTCGACAAGACGGGCACACTGACGAACGGTACACCGGAATTTGACGACGCTGTAGCTTTTCATCCATATAGCAGACAGGAGGCCATCGCCTACGCCGCTGCCCTGGAGCAGAGCTCTAACCATGTGCTTGCCAAAGCAATCACCAGTGCCGCTATCAACGAGAAATTGAAATTGCCAAAGACCAAACACGTCCGCGAACTTGTCGGCCGCGGGCTCGAAGCACATGTCCAGGGCAAGGATGTTACGGTCGGGCGCTTCAGCCTCATGACCGAGCGCGGCGTACAATTGCCAAAACATTTTACACCTGCCAGCGTTGCACAGACCGCAACCTATGTCGCTATCGACGGCCAGCTTGCCGGCTACATTACCTTTCGAGACCACATCAGGAGCGAGACAAAAGCAACGCTGCATGCACTCGCTCGAATGGGCGTAAAACACACGCTGATGGTAACAGGCGATAACAAAGCGACTGCACAGGCAATCGCGAAAGAACTCGGCATCAAGCAAGTTGTTGCCGAAACCCTGCCCGCCGACAAGCTTCGGGCTATAGAAGACATCGCTGAACGCCCGGTCGCGTTTGTTGGCGACGGCGTCAACGATGCGCCTGTCCTGACTGCCGCAGGCATCGGCATTGCTCTCGGCGCTCGCGGCAGCACCGCCGCGAGTGAATCG
>CAZPPY010000152.1:0-1878 GCA_964588575.1 uncultured Candidatus Saccharibacteria bacterium | reverse complement strand
AAGAAGCCAAGCCTGAATACGACCTCGTCCTGAAGGACGCCGGCGCGCAGAAGGTCGCAGTCATCAAGGCTGTCAAAGACCTGACGCAGCTCGGCCTCGGTGAGGCAAAAGCACTCGTTGACGGCGCTCCAAAAGTCATCCTCGAGAAGGCAAAAAAGGAAGACGCTGAAAAGGCAAAGGCCGCTCTGGAAGCTGCCGGCGCTACCGTCGAACTCGCGTAACGGGATACCCGCTGCGTCAAAAACACCGGAATTGCTCCGGTGTTTTTGTTTGCTGTTAAAAAATAATAACCTACAATAATCCGCATGAATGATACACCAGAAACAACGCTGTTTATGATCGCATCCCTGGACGGCAAAATATCTACCGGCGACAGTGACGACCTGGACGTGGATAAGGATTTTCCCCGCATCGCAGGAGTACGCGAAGGCCTACATCAGTACTATGCCCTGGAGAAGCACACCGACCGCGTCTCGCTCAATTCCGGTACAGTGCTTGCCAAAGTTGGCACCAACGAAAAGCGATGGGATGCGGCGCCTGGCGACGTCAGTTTCGTTATTATCGATAATAAACCGCACCTGAACAAGCAAGGGAGCGAATATTTTGCACGACGCTCTGACCATTTATACCTCATCACTACGAATAGCAATCATCCGGCTTTCGCACTGCAGGCACAATATCCGACAATACACATTCTGTTCTATGGATCGGACATTGATTTTACCGACGCGTTTCGTAGACTGAAAAACGAGTTCAAGATAGATAAAATGACGATCCAAACGGGCGGTACGCTCAATGCTCAGTTCCTGCGACTCGGGCTGATTGACCATATTTCTCTCGTCTTCGCGCCTTGTCTCATCGGCGGCGAAGCAACGCAAGGACTCATTGGCGGCGAGTCGCTCCATGCGCAAAGTGATCTGCTCAACATACGGGCACTTCGATTAACAGAAAGCAAAGTTCTGGAGAATTCATATCTCCACGTAAGGTACGACGTGCTAAATACGACAATCATCGAATAAGGGAGTTACTCTATGCCACATACACCAACACATACCTCAAAAAGCCGTGCCTTAGTGAACGCATTATTATGGCTGTTCTCCGGCTTTATAATCCTGGCTGGTCTCGCAGTCCTGGAATTCATCGCGCATTTTGTCTTTGCATCGACAACCAGCAGTACCAATCCCGTCATGACCGTAATTAACATTGTGAGTATTCTCGGCGGCTTGCTCGGCGTTCTCATGATCCCAGCCGGCATCGTCATCGGATGCATCAAGCTATCGCGGCTATAAGTGCAATGTCTTTACGCTCTGCCTACACACTCGTCACTTATCCACAATTTCACAAAGCTTTTGACTTGACGAACCGGACATGATACGTTTAGGGGGAAGCGTGAGGTCAAACAAAAGGGTCGTGGGGAAAAATAGGGAAAACGTATGGCTGAAATACCAGAAAAACAAATCAAAAGGCTCAAAGCACTTATCCAAGAAGCTGAGACAAGCCTTGCTGCTGCAACCGAACTACTGATCGGCTTAGTTGGCGATGACGAGAAAGTTGCCCCAATTGCTCGCGACGAAACGTTGGGCAAAGTTATTGAAGGTGTATTTGACGGCCAGAACATGGTCGGCAGCGACGGCAAGATTTATCCAGTACCGGCAAATTATGCCTCCAAATCCAAGCTGGTCCAGGGCGACATCCTGAAGCTGACAATTGCCGATGATGGTACGTTCCTGTACAAGCAGATCGGCCCCATCCCGCGCAAGCAGGTCGTCGGCACACTCAAGCTCGAAAACGGTCATTATTGTGTCGAGGTGACCGGTCGTGATGTGCGCGTGTTGCTTGCCAGCGTCACCTATTTCAAGGCCAAGCCGGGCGACCAGG
>CAZPPY010000151.1:0-1890 GCA_964588575.1 uncultured Candidatus Saccharibacteria bacterium | reverse complement strand
TGAGGAAGCGCTGGATGCGTCGGGCACGAGCAACCGTTTTCTTATCTTCTTCTGACAATTCTTCCATGCCAAGAATGGCGATAATGTCCTGCAAGTCTTTGTAGCGCTGCAGGATGCGCTGGACCTCACGGGCAACCGCATAGTGTTCCTCACCGACAATTTCCGGGTCCAGAATTGTCGAACTACTGTCGAGTGGATCGACGGCTGGATAAATACCAATTTCCGTCAGAGCACGTGACAACACAATGGTTGAATCGAGGTGAGAGAACGTCGTCGCCGGTGCCGGATCAGTCAAGTCGTCTGCCGGAACATACACAGCCTGGACAGACGTAATGGAGCCTTGGCGCGTAGAGGTAATGCGCTCCTGCAGCGCGCCCATTTCCTGCTGCAGTGTTGGTTGGTAACCCACTGCTGACGGCAAACGGCCGAGCAGGGCAGAGACCTCAGATCCGGCCTGCGTGAAGCGGAAAATGTTATCAATGAACAGCAGCACATCAGAGCCTTTGTCGCGGAAACTTTCAGCAATTGTCAGACCGGAAAGGCCAACACGCAAACGTGCTCCAGGGGGTTCATTCATTTGGCCAAAAACCAGGGCGGTATTCTTCAGTACGCCCGATTCTTTCATCTCATTGT
Organism: uncultured Candidatus Saccharibacteria bacterium; assembly: GCA_964588575.1. Lineage (GTDB taxonomy): Bacteria > Patescibacteriota > Saccharimonadia > Saccharimonadales > UBA4665 > JANWHZ01. The sequence continues at coordinate 1,257 of CAZPPY010000151.1, read as the reverse complement.
AGAGGTCATTGCCCTCACGGGTGCGTTCACCAACACCGGCGAATACCGAGTAACCGCTGTGAAACTTCGCAATATTACTGATCAGCTCTTGGATCAATACTGTTTTGCCCACACCAGCGCCACCGAACAGGCCGACTTTACCGCCTTTGGTAATTGGCGCAATCAGGTCGATAACTTTAATGCCGGTTTCCAGGATTTCAATTTTGCCGGACTGGTCCACAAGTGCCGGCGGCGTGCGATGGATCGGCGCCCTTTCTTTGAAGTCGCCAGCTAACGCATCGATCGGCTCGCCAACAACATTGAACATACGGCCCAGCGTCGCATCGCCAACTGGAACACTAATCGCTTTGCCGGTGTCAGTAACTGCTATGCCACGCTCCAGGCCGTCAGTCGAACCGAGCGCAACCGCACGAATACGAGATTCACTTAAATGTTGCTCGACTTCCAATACCAATTTCTTTCCATCCAGCTCGAGTTCAAGCGCGTTATAGATCGCTGGCAAACGGCCAGCTGAAAATTCGACGTCGACCACGACGCCGACGACTTGCGTAATTGTGCCTGTGCTCGTTTTAGTTGCTGTTGCCATTATTGCTCTCCTTCATGATTCTCTTGTAGTTCTTGTACGTCAGACGCATTGTCGGTTTGGCGTTTAAGTAATGCGGCATTTATAGTCCCGATGTCATACTCAATCCCAACGGCATCAAGTATTTCAAACATGAATTTTGCAGTAGCAATGCCGCCTCGGGTGATTGAAAGCCCCTCAAGATTTGCAAATGGCGAACCATTCACACCTGCACAAAGTTCCCGTGTAGCCGCAACTGCCAGAGCATGTGTCAGCAAGGTTTTGTGAAGGTCATTTGCCACTTGTTCTAGATGGTCACTCATTTTAATGCCTCCGCACCACCGGTTATTTCTGATAATTCCTGGGTAATAGCCGCCTGCCGGGCAGTGTTATACTCCAGTGTGTAATCGTCAATCAACTCGTTTGCGTTGTCGGTTGCGTTCTTCATCGCCAACATGCGCATAGCGTGTTCGCTCGCCAGGCTTTCCAGTACCATTTGCCAGATTTGCAACTCAATCAGTCGGGTGCCAACATGATGAATAACGGTTTCGACATCAGGTTCAAAGTTCATTCCTTGCACTGCTATAGACGGCTGCTGGCTGCCATCAAGTGCCGCCGGAAGCAGCGGCAAGGCAATAGCCTGCTGCGCAATACTGGACTTCGACTGGGTGTAGAGCATCGTGACTTCGTCGACA
>CAZPPY010000150.1:0-1905 GCA_964588575.1 uncultured Candidatus Saccharibacteria bacterium | reverse complement strand
GCTGGATGGAGACGCTGGCTTGTGGCTGGCGGGTAAAAAGCGCCATTGTCCTTACCGTTCCTTGCGCTCTTCTCTGGTTGGTGAATTGCCGTGTTTGTGGGCAACGTGTTTTTCGATAAACCACAGCTGGACTGGCGTGCCTTCGAAGCCGTAGGCATCGCGCAAGGACCGTTCCATGTACCGGCGGTAGCTCCAGTGCAGGAATTTGGTTTGGCTGCCGAAAACCTTGAATGCCGGCGTGGAATTGTCGTCTTCTTGAATCATGTAGTTCAGCTTGGGACTACGGTTCTTGAGTCCAGCTGGCGGATGCTGGTCCACAACACGGCGCAGCCACTGGTTCAGCTCGGAGGTTTTAATACGTTGTGCGCGCGTGGCGTCGATATCCAGTGCCAGGTCGAAAAGCCTGGTCGCGTTCTGGCCGGTGACGGCGCTCGTGAAGATGAGCGGTGCCCAGGGAACGAAGTCGAATGTTACGGCGAGTTGTGCCGCCAGCTGGTCGCGGCTGAACGGTGTCTTGTCTTCGAACGCGTCCCATTTGCTGACGGCGAGGATCAACCCTTTGCCCGCCTCTTTGATCATGCCGGCAATCTTCTGGTCCAGCTGGACGTTTAACTCGCCAGCCTCCATGAGCAGGATACATACATCGGCTTGTTCGATGGCGGCGATAGAGCGGATGACGCTGAAACGCTCTACGCCCTGCTCGATCTTGCCGGGGCGGCGGATACCTGCGGTGTCCATAATTTCAATTTCACGACCTTTGACGCGCACCGTTGTGCGGTTGACGTCGCGGGTCGTACCCGCGCGGTCGGCGACAATTGCCTGCTGTTTCTGAGCAAGGGTGTTGAAAAGCGCCGACTTGCCAACATTGGGCCGGCCGAGCAGTGCGATACGGAGCCGGTCATTGGCTTCAGTCAGCGTTGCTTTCGGGATAATGGCAGCCAAGCGTTCCAGTAACTCGGCGATACCTTCGCGGTGCGTGGCGGATGTGCCAATGATTGGCTTGATGCCCAAACGTTCAAAACTGGTAATAATGTTGCCTTTGCGTGCCCGGTCAATCTTGTTCACGACGAGGAAAACGGGCTTGCGTGTCTTCAGCGCCATTGTGGCAACACGGCGGTCTTCTTCGGTGATTGGCACATTTGCCTCGGTAACAACCCAGATGACATCGGCGCTGTCGGCGGCCTGGACGATCTGTTCCTGGATGGTAAATTCAAACTCATCAGCCGGGTCTTTCACGCCGGCTGTATCTACCAGCCAAAAATCATACCGGTTTTCTGGGTCGTCAGTCGCCGGCTGTCTGTCGGCTGTCCTTGTTCTGATGGCTGCAGGCTGACGGCCGGAGACGGCGAAGCTGGCCTTTGCGATCGTGCTGTCGCGTGTGGTGCCCGGCTCGTCAGCTACAATTGCTTCGCGCCGTGCCAGGATCGCATTGAACAGGCTGGACTTGCCTACATTGGCGCGGCCAACAATCGCCACAATCGGTAATCTCGAATTCATTATCAGTCGCATTATAACAGATGAAGTACATTGACGTATATACCCTATTATGTTACGGTTGAAAAACACCCCAATTCTTGGTGGTGTACAGGGGTTCTCGGCTCATCCGAGAGAGTGACGGAGGGTATGCCTAATGTCTGCCAGGATTCAATTCACACGAGTGGATAGTACTTCCGCAGATGGTGGACTCATGGGAAGCGTTACCCTGTATCTCAGGGTTAACTACCGTGGGTCGGTGCGTCGCGGGCGGCTGACTGTCGTCAACCTCAAGCAACGTTCTGCCGATGATTCGGGAGTGATCAGCTTTGGCTGCCTGGTCCCGAACGCCGTCAGCGTTGAAGATCAGGAATTACGACGCTGGGTCGCCAGACGTATGGCGCGCACAAGCTCCAGGAGTGGAAGACTTTA
>CAZPPY010000149.1:0-1911 GCA_964588575.1 uncultured Candidatus Saccharibacteria bacterium | reverse complement strand
GTATGACAAGGCCCATCAAAATTGCAAAGCCTGTTGCGTTGATTATTTCTTCGCGCTCCGGCGAAAGCGGCTTCTTGATCGCCCGTGACGCCAGCATCAGCCATAACCGCCCGCCGTCCAGTGCCGGAATCGGCAGTATGTTCATAATTGCCAGTGTCAGCGACAGGATCGCGACAATAAATAGCATGAACCGGAGCCCCAGTGCACTGCCGTATTTGAACACAAAGAACACACCGATCGGGCCCGCCACCTGCGACGAAGCTTCTGCTTATCCAGCCTGCCGTGCTGCCGAATACCCCGTTAGTTGGCCAGCAATAATACTGCCGACACCGGCGATTGCCTTACCCAGACCCTGCAACGTCAGCGCTGTGTATTGCACGGCCACGCCGCCGGCAACAATAGGAGCAGACCACGTCGAGCGCACAATATCCATGCCGTGCTGTCCCTGGTACACGCTCGCCCCAAGATAACCAACATGCTTGCCAGCGGCAGCAGCGTGCGCAACCTCCGCCGCATTACGCAGTGTTACAGTTTTTTTGACAAGCGTACCGCCTGATATGTACTGGAGTTCAGCTGTCTGCCCTGCCAACTGGCGTGTCAGCTGAGGCAATGTATCACCATCCGTAATCGCTTGAGCATGTCCCGGCGCACCAAAGCCGACGATTTCATCATCAGCCTTGAGGCCCGCCTGCGCGGCAGGCGAACCCGCTTCAACAGTTCCGGCCGCGACATAGGCTTGCGCATGTTCAACAAACGTCGCATCACGTGTAACGCTGAATTGGTCCGGAACCAGTTGTGGCATTCCAACGACTGCTAGAATAACCAACAATATATACGCCGCCAAAAGATTCATGACCACGCCGGCAGCCATAATACTGGCCTTCGTGCCAACACTCGCCGCACCGAGACTTCCCGGCTCAGTGTCAGTATCGTGTTCTCCTTTCAGTTTCACGAAGCCACCCAGCGGCAGCAAGTTGATAGTAAACCGCCAGCCGCCCTTCATGCGTTTCTTGAATAATCGTGGCGGGAAACCAATACCGAACTCTTCTACTTCGACACCGCCGCGCCGGGCCATGATAAAGTGCCCGAATTCGTGCACTACCACAAGCCCGAAAAACAGCGCAATCCCCAGTACGAACAAAATACTATTCATAACCTTATTATAAGATACCTTCCTGTAGCTACGCTAGGAAGTTTCACTTCCCAAAGCGACGCTGACGGCTGGCATATTCTGCAAGTACGGCATCCAACGCCTGTTCATCAAAATCAGGCCAATTCGTGTTGGTAAAGGCCAGCTCGCTATACACTGATTCCCACAGCATAAAGCCGCTCAGGCGCTCTTCGCCGGAGGTACGCACGATCAGATCCGGTGCCGGCACATCAGGCGCATACAAGTGCTTTGTAATCAGGTCTGGCGTGATATCTTCAGGATCATAGCCCTTCGCTGCGATTCGCTTCACCGCATCAACAATTTCCTGCTGTCCACCGTAGTCCAGGCACAGCAAAAGTGTCGCCCGTGTATTATTTTTCGTCAGCTCTTCAGCGTGAAGCAGCGCGCGCACCGTAGCCGCACCGAATCGCATTTTAGAACCAACAAACCGCAAGCGAATCCCCTCTTTATGGAGCTCTTTTACCTCATGCTTCAGCACCCAACCGAGCAGTTTCATCAGATCTTCTACTTCTTGTTTGTCACGCGACCAGTTTTCGGTTGAAAACGCATACGCCGACATGTACTTGATACCGCGTTTCAATGCCGCTTTCGCAATATGCTTGAGGGTCAGATAACCCTGGCGGTGCCCTTCCGCAACCGAGACACCGTGTTCGTGCGCCCAGCGCCGGTTGCCATCCATAATAATTCCCAAATGGGTTGGAACTGTGGTGGTAGTACTCATGATTTCCTATTCACTGAAT
>CAZPPY010000148.1:1242-1967 GCA_964588575.1 uncultured Candidatus Saccharibacteria bacterium | reverse complement strand
AAGCGCCCACACAGCCGCGAATGGCTGGAAATAATTGACCGCGAAGTTAAAAAGTCAGAAAAGCCGGTGGTTTTAATCGGCCACAGCTTGGGTAGCCGTGCAGTCTTGCTGTATCTCGACCAATACAAGCATCCTGTTAAAGACGTACTCCTAATAGCGGCCTTTGCGAACCGCGTCGAAAATGCGACCAGACGGGGCGGTGACGCATACCCGGACTTCTTTGAGCACAAGTTGGACATCGAAGCTATCAAGCGCCTGAGCGACAGCTTTACCGTTCTTCACTCGTTGGACGACGACAGTATTGACTACGAGCAGGGGAAGGCAATCGCTGACGATCTGGGTGCGAAGTTGGTAACTGTTGAGGATCGCGGCCACCTATACAAGCCAGCTAACGCCGAGTTGGTGCTACAGACATTGCGCGACGAGCTGCGCTTCTAGTGTGGACTAAGACTTTATGTACAGATACTGTTCAAGGAGTACCTTTGCGTAGTTGTTGCCGAAGTAGGAAACGAGTGGCTTTGAGCAAGCCGCAATAAGGCCGTAGCCGACTAACATCACCAGTGATACCGCAAGCGCCTCCTTATCGAACGCAAAAATCCAAAAGTAGATCGTACTGACGGCGCTAATCAGCGTAGCCAGGAATGCGCCACCGCACAGATTTCTGACAAAGCCGTACTCCGTATTATGGTTCTTAACTAACAGATCACCACGCGTCGCGTTGCGTA
>CAZPPY010000148.1:0-1232 GCA_964588575.1 uncultured Candidatus Saccharibacteria bacterium | reverse complement strand
CACCCGTGTGCTGTCTGCGCTCGGCGTCGGGCATATTGCGGTCAAAAAGCGGCAGCTCTTTGCCGAAGTCATCATGGAACTTCTTTTTTATATCGCGTTTGGCCTCTATTGATAGCGTCGGGTCGCCGGGCATTAAAAACTGTGTGGTGGGCAGGGTGCCGCCCTTGAAAATCGCAGCTTGCAAGAGCTTGCCTACCAAGCGGTTGTTAAGCTGCATGATAGCGAATGTGGCGGCAGCCTCAATCGTAACGTAGCCCAGCAGCCTAACCTGGTTAAGATCAGTAAATAGACCACCGAAGTGCGCGTGCAACACGTAATGGTAGAGCACTACCGCCGGTATCGCGGTCAGCGCAGCAGGTATCAGCCGAGCCTTTACATCGTAAGCGTCCAGCCAGCCTTTCTTAGTCATCTTCAAACTCCGGCACTAGGCTGCCAGGTGTCAGGTTATGATAGTCTGGCCGGTCTGGTGCGTCATGGGAGTGCATGATATTGCTGGCCTCGGTTGTGTAGTAGCTTATGCCCCGTCTAACGAGTGCGTTTAGTACGCGCGGCGCGGGGTGTTTCTTGCTGTCCTTAGTGGCAGAAACAAAGGCAGTCTTCACGCCTATACGGTTAAGAAAAGCGCTGTCAACGTTGTGGTGGCTGCCATGGTGCGGAACGTCAAGAAAGTTAAGGTCACTGAAATCCAGACCAGCGCTGATACCGTAGTCTAAGGCACGGTGGAGCGCAACCACACCGGCGTCGCCGGTAAACAGTAGTTTGTGACCGTACAGGTTGAAATAAATGATCGCGCTGGAGTTATTCTCCGGTGACGTGTCCTTGTGCACGTTGTCGAGCGTTTCCGAGCTTGGGTCCAGTGTTTCTTGGATTTTACGCAGGACTGCGCCGACGGCAGCAGCCGAGCCGCGCAGCGCTGCAAGCGCTTTGTCGGCTAGGCTCTTGTTGTGGTCAAAATCCTTAAGTAGCTCCTCGTAGTAGGCCAGATCAGGGCCGAGTATGTGCAGGTAGGCGTCCGGGGTGATTTGCAGCGCGTTGTCAGAGCCGGCGAACGGTTCAATAATCTGTATGCCTTTCCTAATCGCCAGTTCTTCGAGCGCTGTCGCCTGCTCGTAAGACTTACGGGCCTCGCGGGCCTCCTTCTGGGCATCGTCACTAACGGTGTGTAGCCACGGGCGATGCATGAGCAGCACGCCGACGGTGAGCGGTCCCGTCGCGGTGTCACCGTCCTGGAA
>CAZPPY010000147.1:0-1972 GCA_964588575.1 uncultured Candidatus Saccharibacteria bacterium | reverse complement strand
TCGACAAAGAACAGCTGGTCATCCAGGAGTCGGATCTGTACCTGCCGGCTACGCTCAGCAAATACGGCCATCATTTCACCATCACCAACAACACCTTGATTCCGGTCGGCGGCGTCGACGAATCAAATGGCGACGGCATGTACGTACTGTGGCCGAAGGACGCGCAGGCGACCGCCAACCAGGTACATGCCTACTTGAAAAAGCGCTACAGCCTGCAGCGGGTTGGCGTCGTTATCACCGACAGCACTTGCCATCCCCTCAGGCGCGGTACGACTGGCATTATGCTGGCCTACAGCGGCTTTCGAGCACTCAACAACTACATCGGCAAACCCGACTTGTTCGGCCGGCCGTTTGAAGTATCGCAAGCAGATATCGCCGGCGGACTGGCGGCCACAGCCGTCCTGGCAATGGGCGAGGGCTCCGAAAGCACCCCACTCGCCGTCCTGTCCGATCTACCATTTGTTTCGTTCCAGGATCACGACCCAACCCCCGAAGAGCTAGCGGAGATTATCATCCCGCTTGCAGACGACTTATTCGCGCCGTTTCTGACGAGCGTGCAATGGCAAGAAGGAGAGCGAAAGCAGAAACGCTGACCCCGGGCGGCACGCTCAACCAGTTCCTTGATCCGGCGTATGAATACCGGTTTACCCAGAATCCTGACGTTGTCCGCACGAAAGCCGATGCACTTCAGCATGGCTTAAATTGCGTATCACTCGCCCATCTTGCTCTCCGGGAATTGTTCAACTACCAACTGCCGGAGCATTTATGCTGCGCCGAGTTGTTTCTCGACCGTACGCACTTCAAACCAATCGAGACCGCACGCCAACTACAAGCCGGCGATCTTGTATGGTTCGGTATCCAGGATCCACACACGCCGCCCGAAGCAGTCAAACTCCACTACAGCACAGATGGAGCGCTCGTTAACTGGCGTGACTTCCCCGTGAAGCACGTCGCCATCTGCACCGGCCAAAGGGACATAGCAACTGCCGAACCGCTTCTGTTGCACGCCACGCAAGCCGAAGGCGGTGGTACCAAGCTATGGCCCATATCCAAATTCCAACAATATGCCCGTTACAAGAAAATCTATGCCGTCACCCGGCTCATGCTGAACAGCATGGATGAATAGATACCATCCTATGGTTGCACGTGAGGCGTCAGTGCAACATCAACAAATTGCGACAGATCATTGCCAATTTCTGAGGAGTCAGGAATATGGACGCCCACACCAGTGAGGTACAACAACGGGTACGCAAACGGCCGCGGCGGGAACTCCTGCCCGCTTCGCGCTAATGCGCGGTATATGGCAAACGGGTCGGCCGCAAGCTTGATCCGTTCATCTACATCCGGATCGTCCAGCCGGTGCATCTGCAGCGCTACCGCGTTGCGGTAGACAAGATCCCCTCGTAATGTTTCCGGCCGGTACACACCTTGCTCGCCTTTGAGTGAACCGCGCACGTAGTCTGGCGTCGCTACTGCTGGATCCGTTTCCGATCCCTGGAACACCACCAGGCGACAGGCAGATCCAATATAAATCGCCGCCCGGGTCAGCCGGCTATGCATAGTCGACGGACGATAAAAGTCGTGCTGGTATATATTCCAGTATGTTGCCGGATCCATCTGCACATCCTGCGTATGCAGAATAGTAAACCGCTCAGCGATAAACCGTTCAAACTCAGCGCTCGCGTGCATCATATCCGCCCGGATAAGGATCATGCCGATATTCCGTGCGACTACCGGCGATGCGTATGTCCTTGAACGCTCCAAAGCTCCTTCGCTAAAAGTCAGGTTGATGGCTTCATCACTGAACAAACCGGTCTGGCGGTATGATACTTCATTGCACAGCTCTAGAGGATTATCCCTACCTGGGACAAACCCCATCCGCGCCAGCAGTACGTCGTTCTTCTCTGCCAATTCAGCAATATTTTTCGGTATCTCCATATATATTCACACAATACGTCGGCAGCGTGCCGAC
>CAZPPY010000146.1:0-1997 GCA_964588575.1 uncultured Candidatus Saccharibacteria bacterium | reverse complement strand
CAGCCCGGCATCATATGCGTCCGCAAACTTGTCCGCCGCAACCGCCATCGCTACCTTGCTTGCCTTAAGAATAAGACCATTGCAGAAAGTCGGGTCTTGGGCGTGGGACTCGAGCAACTTTCGGTGTTCAGCCCGTTGGGCCGGCGTGAGGCCGCGCTTCACGATGCACTCGTTCAGGAACGGACGGAGCGCTTCGGTATCTGGTACCTGTATAGTGCCTGACGCGATCAGGCCAAGCCGCTGCGCAATAGACAGCGAATATTTCCTCGTATCACCACTTTCGTCGATCGTTACGCCATCTTTCGGCACGTATCCACCAAGTGCAAGCGTCGCCGCGACAATCTGCTCATCCAGTGTTTGCGGACCACCCGTTCCGAGATTATAGCGATGGAAATCGACATGCAAATCGTAGGGTGCGCGGACAATGCCGCACAGACGCATCGCCGCACCGCCGAGCGTCCGGCGAAGTTTTCGCTTCGGATAATTACCATGGTGCCGATTGGCCGTCAGCCAAACGTCTTCGTTCTCCTCGTACAAGATATTGCCAGCGTTGCGGACAAGCGGCAGCGGGAGGAATGACCAATCGTCATACGGCGCTTCAGCTTTCAGCGGTTTCTTCTTGGCATCAACACTTTCGTACCGCCTCATCGAAACAGTACCTCAATAAAAAACTCCTGTCGCGAGAGACAGGAGTTTTTTGATGGGTGAGCGGACGCTGTGTCACCCGGCGAAATCAGCATACCGAGATACCCTCTGTTGCTGTTCTCCCTGAAAATTGACTTCACGCTCACGTCTTTTTGCACTGCTGTTTATTCTGCCCTCAGCATAAAATAGCGTAAGCGGAATGGCAAGCCCGAGACCTGTGTACTATGTACAACAAATGTAGGCTAGACTTCTTGTTCTGATTCAGCGAAGTCGCCGGCTGTTATGCCTGCACCGTCTTCATTAAAGACAGCGTCCATACTATTCACCAATACCTCGCGTGGTCTGGAACCATCGGCGGGCCCAACAATGCCCTGTTCTTCCATTGTCTCGATCAAGCGGGCGGCCCGGCCGTAGCCGATACGCAAGCGGCGCTGGAGCAGGCTCGTGCTCGCTTTCCGGCTCTCTATGACACAGCGGACGGCATCCTTGAACATGTCATCGTCAGCATCGTTCGCGCCGTAATCGGCAACGACGCCACCCTTACCGTTCAGCACAACCGGCAGGCTAATAACTTCGTCATTATAATTCGGCGGGCTTTGTTCGCGCAGAAAATCTGTGACACGGTTCGTTTCATCATCAGCAATAAGCGCCGCCTGTACGCGTTTTGGCTTTGGCATATCGGCCGTTAGGAGCAGCATATCGCCGCGGCCCAGAAGTTTCTCCGCGCCCATTTGGTCAATAATCGTCCGCGAGTCAACTTGCGAAGCAGTCGTAAAGGCAATACGCGCCGGAATATTAGCTTTGATAAGCCCGGTAATGACGTCGACACTCGGACGCTGCGTGGCAAGTACCAGATGTATACCAACCGCCCGGGCTTTCTGGGCGATGCGCACGATCAGTGCTTCAACATCACGGGCGGCCATCATCATGAGGTCGGCCAGCTCATCGATGACGATGACAATATACGGCATGCCCTCTTCTTTCTTGAGCGCATTATATTCGCCGATGTTACGCTTTCGTTCTTCGGCTAGTGCCCGGTAACGGCGCTCCATCTCAGCAACCGCCCATTTAAGCGCACTGATACACTTTTCCGGCTCGGTAATCACCGGCGTCAGCAGGTGCGGAATGTCGTCATACGGCTTCAGCTCTACTTGCTTCGGATCAACCAGAATCAACTTCAAGTCGGCAGGAGAATTGCGGTATAAGAGGCTCGTCAGGATATCGTTAATCATGACTGACTTACCGGAGCCAGTCTGGCCGGCAACTAAGAGATGCGGCATTTTATCGAGATCAGCCACAATGGCGTTGCCGGAAATATCCTTGCCGATGGCAAAGCCAAGCGGACTCGTCAG
>CAZPPY010000145.1:0-2000 GCA_964588575.1 uncultured Candidatus Saccharibacteria bacterium | reverse complement strand
ATTAGCTCTTTCTGTACCGGCAGCACGGTTATCAAGATCATACCGGGCATTGGTAACATCCCACTCATCGGCGGCACCCCGAACGCTCTTTTTCTCATCGTTGTCTTCGCCGTCATTATCTACTACATCCGCCGCTACATCCGGACACCAAAAGGCCAGTTCCAGTTCCACGCCTTGCTTCTGAAAGTACCTGTCGTGAAGATGATCATCATCAAAGTCGCCATCGCCCGCTTTTCCCGCACCTTTTCCGCCCTGACGTCGGCCGGCGTTACCGTGCTGGACGCGCTGGAAGTCACTGGCGGTGCCATTGGCAATAAGGTTATACAGGCTGAACTCACGGCCGCAGCGCAGGAGGTACGGAACGGTAAGCCGCTCAGCCAGCCGCTCAGCAAGAGCAAGATCTTCCCGCCGATCGTCTCCCAGATGCTTGCCGTTGGCGAAGAAACCGGCCAGATCGATAAAATCCTCGTGAAAATCGCTGACTTCTACGAAGAAGATGTCGATACACTCATCGACAGCCTCAGCTCCATCATGGAACCGGCAATGATTATCATACTCGGCGGCCTCATCGGCTTGATCGCAGTTTCCGTCATGGGCCCGATCGCCTCTCTCTCCACCAATGTCAGCCCGAACGGCTAAAATACAAGTTCATAAAATTTCAGTCAGATTGAGAAAAGGAGGGCCTGCGCGAGAACGCGCCCGCGCAGACCGGTTTTTACAGACGTGGAGGGTTATCTAACCCAAAAAAGCGAAGGAAAGGGCCAATGCCAGCAAATACGAAGCTGACGGCCGCAATCCAGACAACGGCTGCGATCGAGAATGCCGCCCAGTCCGGAAGGGTGTGCTGAAGGTTATCCAACACAGGTCGGCCAAACAGATTCGCCACATCAGTCGCACCGTGGCCAAAGGCACCCCAAGCGAGCACGAATGCGATCGCCTTGAGCAACCATAGAACGCCACGGCCCAAACCGCGAAGCAGCTTTCCCATGACTTTCGTCCTCCTGCTAGCAATGCCCTGATGTGCAACCTGCACGGGGCCGCCAGCCACAAACGATCTATCGGTGTAGATAGCTTATGGCTGGCCACTAGCATGGAGCGCCGCTCAAACCTGACTGAAAAGTACCGCCCTCGAAGGACAGTACAGCAAACTCTTACCCCTGGTAATAGTTCATTAATACATTAACATATTATGTACTATATGTAAATACATACGCTGTTGGACGAATGAGCATGGTTACTTTCGGCTACTTGACTTGAAATAGCTTGTGTTTATAATGCATGCTAGATACTGATATCCATCAGATATCGTGTACAACTATAAAAACGAATACTAATTTAAATATAGGAGGGTGGGTACCTATGGTCTCACTGAAAAAGCAAAAGGGCTTCACGCTGGTGGAACTCTTAATTGTGATTATCATCATCGGCATCTTGGCTACATTGGTGATCGTCACGTTTAGCGGAGTACAAGCAAGGGCGCGCGACAGTAAGCGCCAGACCGATATCGGGGCGCTTGACAGCCACCTTGAAGCTTACTACGCACAACACGGTTGGTATCCGACGCTTGCACAGCTGACAGATGCTACATGGCGCAGCACGAATATGCAGGGCTTCGATCCTGCCGCGCTCACTGCACCTGGCACGGGAGCGTCAATCATCGATAGCGCTGCCGCAACGACAACCAAGTACCAGTACAAGCCGACCGAGGACGCCGCAGGCACGACAGCGTGTACTGCAACCGGCACTGCCGACGATACGACATGTACGCACTTTGAGTTACATGCCGTACTCGAAGCCGACAACAGCGACTACTCAAAGAGTAGCAACTAGTTCCTAGAATTATTGCTTCCATAAAAACCGGGGCCTTGGCTCCGGTTTTTATTTCACCCCCTGTTCGTCCGCCGCTCGCTTTCGAAGTTGTATATAATGAGCATTAGCATGAAATACGTACGCCAGATTTTATCCGGGCAAGAGGGTTTTTCGGTTGTTGAGATCATGGT
>CAZPPY010000144.1:0-2009 GCA_964588575.1 uncultured Candidatus Saccharibacteria bacterium | reverse complement strand
ACCGACCAGCGGCGCCTCGAAGCACGGTGAGATACAGTCGCGGGTCACCCCAGGTGTAGCCGGCGCGGGCAAGGTCACATTCGTAGACAACACGCATATTGCTATCCAGGCATGCGTAGCCTATTCTGGTGGCCGGCGAGTTGTGGTGAACGCTGTGGCAAGTATGCAGATAACCGGTATGACGACAACGAATATATGGGAAAGCCTGTGTTTGACGGGAACTGATAATCAGCCGGCGCTTTCGACAGCTGGTGCAACTGAAACAACGGCTGCTATCTACCCAACCTTTAGTGTCACGGCACCAATCCTCTGTCTCGCACAGATTAGAGGTTCGGTGAGTACTGCCAACCGTATCTCACAGATCTTCGATACACGTGCCTTCTCTGGTACACAGAAGATTCCTATGGCGGCATCGACGGCCTTATCGCTCAGCATGGTGGCTGATATGACTTCCGGGCAGGCAACGCCGACCGTTAACAACAGCAAGGCGATTATCGGGGTTGTTAACGCTACTGACGGTAGCACCTCAAGTGGTACACCGAACGTCATCATAACGACCTTCGGCCCAAGCGAAGCCAAAGCAATCAGCGGTACCAACAACTCAGGCGATTTCGTAATACAAAGTGGTAATGCTGGCTACGTCACTACGCATAACGGTATACCGAATAACTCGTTTAACTACGAAATGGGCATACCGGGCAACGCCTTCAGCAGTACCTGTACTGCCGCCAGCAACTGTGTCGGCTCCCTATTCGTTAACTTTGAAGTTCGATAGCCGTTCCATATGCCAGACAATTGTTCGAAAAGGTATTGGTTGCTATGCTTGTGGTTATGGCAGCCAGCCAAGCGAGAGCATCAAAAAGTAAAAAAAGGCGGTTGATTGTTATTCCAATCGGCGCGGTACTCTTTCTATTGGCCGTGGGCGCCACAACAGCGGTTTCCAAATGGTACAATCGGTCGCCTATACCGGAAACTATTCAGAATGAGCTTACTTTCTCGCCGTTCATCTTAGTTGATGGCCAGGACGGTAAGATGTTGACAACAAGTTACAAGTACGACAAAAAGAACGAGCTACTATCTTTTGTGATCCATCGGGCTCCGAGTGAGCAATTTACTCTAAGTGAACAACCTACGCCTGATGAGTTTGGCGACATTCCGACGTTCTATCCGAAATTGCTAGACAAACTTAATAGTTATAGCACGGTACAAACGTCGAACGGCACCTTGAATCTAACCCGTCCCAGTGGCGGTGCAATAACCGGTATTTTAAATGCACGGGGCATCCTGATGTTTGTTCGCTCCGACGGTGCTACGCCTACAGATGACGATTGGCGGATTGTTGTGGAGTCGCTTGATATCTATAAAGTTCAACATTAACTCATGCCAAATAAGGTCGTGGCTGAGCAGCATTTCGAGCCCAGGCTTGTCGAGCAGTGTACTGACAGTAACTTCTCTTTCGCCCAACTCGAAAATGAGTGATACATTACAATACAGAGCGGAACTGTCATTCACGGAGAGAGCATCGTACAGTAAACCGCTTGTGGATAAGTCTAGCTGGATTTTCGTAATGTAGACTATACAACAACGAATATTTTCGTAAAAATAACAACTATATAAGAAATTGATCCGTGAGCCACAGTTGTGATTTTTATTAAGTTGTTTTCTACACATCATTTAATAATTATTCAGAAAGACTCCGTAGCGTTTAGGCCGAAGAACTATTTTATACATTTGACCTTGTCATGAATGTGTAACAGGGGATAATAGTATGTAGAGGATAAACTATCCTCAAACAAAAATATTGAACAGTGCTAGCAAAAATTAGTTAGCCTGTGCAAAATAAAAACAAAAAACGCGCTCGCAATGCGCACAAAAACACCTCAAAAACGAGTACAGTTCGCCTACGCCCTTAGAATGGCTATTCTAGGGGTATTTGCCGTATTTCTAGTAACTGTTTTACTATCCCTGTTATCGACACAAAAAACCAATGCTACAACGAATGACACTAT
>CAZPPY010000143.1:0-2126 GCA_964588575.1 uncultured Candidatus Saccharibacteria bacterium | reverse complement strand
GAGGGCGTCGCCCTCGATGCGGAAGCGGAATCCGGCCGGAGCAATTCCGGCCGTATGTGCCCGCTTTATTTTAACGTCTCAGGCATGGCTCCTGAGTCATGGAGCCACTTGAGAAATTGCATGCGTTTAAATTCAGCATCGGTAAACGTCTCGCCCGTCCGGCTATAGCGTTCGCCCTGTACCACCAGGCGTACAAGCTCTTCTTCTGTAAACTGCGCCAGGTCTGCAATCATGCCTGTGCTGTTAGGCTCGTACCCGCTCTCGCCAGCTGCTGCCTGGCCTCCAGCACCCTGCAAGCCAGCGCCTTGATCTTGCTGGTTGCCGCCCGGCCTGCGCCGGTCCCAGAATTCACCAAAATGTTGTTGCATCGCATCTCCCCGTGATCGTAAAAATATCGCTTTACGTACCACTTACTTAGTGATATTAGGGCAAAGTATAGATATATCGGATCGAGAGTCAATGTTTTGTTGATTATTTAGCAACGAATTGACCGATGTTAATGATAAGTTTTTGCCCGAATATATCCGCCCCACGGTCGGAAAGCAAACTTCTCCCGAGGGCTTGTGTTCTATATCGATCATACATGAAATGGGCGTGTGATTTTTCTCACTTAGAATTAACATGCGCGTTGCATTTCTATGCTTGATCCAGTTTTCCACTGGTATCGCGTGCACCTGACCCTAACATTACTGTCCGTTGCGATGGGACACGACCGCACATTGTAAGAATTCTCACAACCAAAATCATCGTTGTGTATATCACGGCACTTTAAGGGTTGGAATGACGGCAAGAACGCGTATCATTTGTAGTCGTAGTACCTTTTTGGGTGTGAGCACAGACGCAACCAACCACCGCTCCGCCCGTTTCAAATATGACTCTCATGTAACTTCTGCGTTGATGTAATTTCGCGAATGGCGCCAAAAATAATTAAAAGTGGTAACACTATATGCGTGTAATTAATTTTCCGGTTAAAAAGATAGTCGTTGCGATGCCTGACGAAACCATCAAACCGTTCGTGCGTTTCCGCGGCGCGACTGCTGACGGGGATATTTGCTTTTCGGCCGGCTTCCCGACCTACCAGGCAAACTTCCACCGCGACGTGCTTTTAGCGGCACTTTTGTCGGAAGATATTGAGCTCTTGGAATCACAGCTCATTTTAAGCGCCAAATATCAGGGCACAAGGCATGATGCGCTGACTGGTGAAAAGCCAGGCAAAGTGCCTCATGAAATTCCTGGCACCAGGCTGCCCGGCCGCGGCGAAAAGCTAACGACATACAATGCCTGCGACACATCCGCTCTGTTTCTCATTGGCGCCCAAACGCTGCTACGGCTCGACCATGTGAAGGGCGAAGCATTTATAGCCCAGTACAGCATCAACCTGCGCCGTGCGGCCATATATATTGAAGACAGTTTGCGGGGCGACGGCTTGTACTGGGAGACACCGCCGGACGGCGCTGACGGTTACGCTTTGCGCATCACCTACTGGAAAGATTCACGCGCCTCGGACGTGATGCGCAACAAGCGCGAACCAAGTTATCCAGTTACCTACGCACTAGCTCACTTTATTGCCGCCCGCGGACTCTTGGCTTACGCCATGCTGATCGACGACGGCCACGGCCGCATCGCCGCAGCTATTGCCGACGACATGTTCCGAGCCGGTATCAGCCGGTTTATCAGCCGCGACGCTTTCACGGTCTATATTGATAGTGACGGGCCGCTTATACATCCTTCTTCGGATGAAATGCACGCTCTGGCGTTTATCCCCCGCAAATACCACTACATGCTGCCGTTGGCCGCCATCCGGCGCCGCGCTCGCAAGCTGGAAACCCCATATGGCTACATGTGCCTCCCGCGCGCAGTCGCGCATGGTATGCGTGATGATGACTATCACGCCGACGTCGTGTGGGTCTTCGAGCAAGCGATGATCCATTGGGGCGCCAGTAAATTCCACCTGGTGCACGAGGCGTCAGTAGCCGCTAAAATTCAGCCGCATATCGGCGAGGGACAGGAATTGTTCAGCATCATCTGGTCGGACGATGATACGCCGCTTGGCCTTGCACCCCGCGGCAACGGTGTTCAGCTCTGGTCAGAGGCAGCGAACTGGTACTTTTCAGGGAAAGCTTCAA
>CAZPPY010000142.1:0-2178 GCA_964588575.1 uncultured Candidatus Saccharibacteria bacterium | reverse complement strand
CCGGCTGTGTGCTCGATATAGACACCGAGGAAGCGTTCGATAGAGCCTAGAATAGCGCAATGGACCATAACTGGACGTTCGGCATTGCCATTCTCGGTGGTGTACTCTAGTTTAAATCGCTCCGGCTGCACAAAATCCACTTGCACTGTTGCTACCTGATGTTCGCGGCCGATCGCATCAGTCGCCATCATGTCTATCTTTGGCCCGTAAAATGCCGCTTCACCGGAGGCTTCAAAAAATTCAAGCTCGTTTCGGATAGCCGAATCCTTGATGATAGCCTGTGATTGCTGCCACAGTTTTGGATCGCCGAGGTATTTGTCGCTATCATCACGGAAACTAAGGCGTGCTCTGAGCGACATACCAAGCGTGCCATATAGCGTCTGCACATCAGCAATAAGACTATCCACGACTCCCTCAAGCTGATCCGGACGGCAGTAGGCATGGCTATCATCCTGCGAGATAGACCGCACGCGCATGAGACCGCCGAGCTCTCCGGTTTTTTCATCTCGATAAACGGTAGTCGTTTCAAAATATTTAACTGGCAGATCTCTATAACTGCGCGGTTGTGAAGCGTAAATCTGATTATGGTGCGGGCAGTTCATTGGTTTGAGCGCAAACTGATCAGAAGTCTCCTGGCTCTTCACCAAAAATAACTCGTGGCCAAATTTATCCCAGTGCCCTGACACCTTATACAGCTCCGTTTTGGTAATATGCGGAATCCATACACGCCGAAAGCCAGAAGCTTTTCTCAAGCTTTCTGCAAATGCCGCTAATTCTTCACGCATGACGGTGCCACGCGGTGTGAAGAGCGGTAGACCAGCCCCAACTAAATCTGAAAAGGTAAACAGGTCGAGCTCTTTACCAAGTTTACGGTGGTCGCGTTTTTTAGCCTCCTCGAGCATCGCCAAGTGCTCTTCGAGCTGCTGCTTTGTGTCGAATGCCAAGCCATAGATGCGAGTCAGCATTTTATTTTTCTCATCTCCGCGCCAGTACGCCCCGGCAAGCTTATGCAACTTGAAGCTGAGCGGATCAATTACTGACATATGCTCGACATGCCCGCCCCTACACAAATCCCAGTAATTACCAGATTTATAGAAGCTGACTTTTTCGCCGTCCTTCGTAAAATCGTCTATGAGCTCCTGCTTATATTCATTGCCCGGATACTCCTTTTTCGCTTCCTCGGCAGTTAGCTCAAAACGCTGAAAGGTATCCCAGGTAGGCAATATCTCCCGCATTTTCTTCTCAATCTTTGGGAAGTCGTCCTCGCTAATAGGCGTGCCAAATTCAAAGTCAAAGTAAAAGCCATCGTCAATCGCCGGGCCGATCGTCCGCTTCGTATCAGGCCACAACTCCATTACTGCCGCCGCCAAAAGATGGGCGAGGCTATGCCGTTTTGCTGAGAGCTTATCGTGTGCATTTGCCATATCTCTCTCCTATAAAATTTAGTAAACAAAAAACGCGAGACTACTTCGATTCAATACACTCGCACAGTATTTAATCGATTAGTCTCACGTCTCGGGCCCAAATTACATGTCGCAAAATGGGTGGTTCCACCGGACTTTCCGCAGAATAGCGGACACTTATGTTAGCACGGTAACGTCACGTTCTAGCTGCCGACGGAGCTCGGTGGTTGGTAGGTCCACGTCACTGCTCGCTTGCTATTATACAACCTTCTGATTCGAAACGCTATTTGGTCTCTTAATCAGTCGTGTATAGCAAGCATGAATGTACTTGAACACATCGCAAAACTTCACCTAATGACTAATATAATCTAGTTAGTACGATATGGCTAGTATTAAAGTATTGTCTTTTTAACATCTATACTGTGGAAATGTATTTTATATCATCGATGATATAAAAAGTGCGACCACCCTGTTATTGGTGTGCAGTACGTGAGCTACGGTTACCAAGTATGCGCAGCGGAAAAAGACCGATAGAATCCCGGTCTTTTTCTTGATGGTCATGAGAGCTTTGAGCTTGCAGCACAAAGGAAAATTACTTTGCTACCGCCAACCAGCTCTCATGACCGCCGGGCCTTGTACGGCTACGTGCTACTGGCGCCCCGCATTCAAGTCCAGTCAAAACACCAAGTAAAATGCCCCGCAAAGAAGGGGGCATTTTACTTGGTGGGTGATGAGGGGCTCGAACCCCCGACCTCGTCCACGTCAAGGACGCGCT
>CAZPPY010000141.1:0-2181 GCA_964588575.1 uncultured Candidatus Saccharibacteria bacterium | reverse complement strand
CGCGGGAAGAACGTACCGCTCAGGAACATCATCGGAAAGACGATGATATTGGCGAGTGGTGCGACTTGTCGTTCGTTCTTTGCCCAGCCGCCGAGCGCGAGGCCAATCCCTAAGATGGTAATGATACCGAACACCAGAAACACCGCAAGCTCAAGATAGTTCCCAACTACTTTGAGCTGGAAGATGAGAATAGCGACAACGAACATCAGCGCCAGGGTCATCAGGCCGATGACCGCTTGGCCAAGCATGGTTGCCAGGAAGTACTGCCAGACACGGAGCGGCGTCGTGTGCAGACGGCGCAGGATACCCATCTTCTTCAATTCGGGAAAAATATTCATCGGCCCGAAAATGCCCATACCGAGAATGGCGAAGCCAAGCAGGCCGGTAAACGTGTAATCGAACCGCGACAAGCTGCGCGCGTTCGTCTCTTCTGTCTTCACGGTGAACGGCGTTTTGGTAGCGACAAGCTTGGCATTGATCTGCTGGAATTGGGCCTGGAGCACCGTCGCCAACGTCTGGGCCGCCTGCTCGTTGTTCTGGGTATAGTGCACAACCGCCTGCCCGAACGGCAGCGGATCGCCCGCCTTCATGATTCCGAAATCAGCCGGCAATTCCACGGTAGCGTCCAGCTCGCCGCGCGCCATCTTTTCGTTGGCCTGTGCCAGCGTAGTAACATTTTTATCAACTTTGAGTAACTTCTGATCTTTTGATTCTGCCTGAGAAACAAATTGCTTGGCATACGGCGAACTGGCATGGTTAATGATAGCTACATTAAACGAGGTCGTTTGGTTCTTGCCAAAGATGCCGCCGAAAATGAACAAGAAGATAAGCGGGAACATGAATGTCCAGAACAGGGCGGTGCGGTCGCGGAAAACCCGCCGCAGGTTCACCCTGAACATGACCCATACGGTAAAAAATTTGCGTTTGAGGCTCATCCCCGGAGCTCCTTTCCAGTCAAATCAATAAACACGTCTTCCAGATTGGCCTGTTCGACGTGCTGCTTCTTTTTGAAGCCCTTGGCGATCAGCTGCTTGATTAAGTTTTTCGGCGTGTCGAGCGCGATGATTTTACCGGCATCCATAATGGCCACGCGGTCGCATAGCACTTCGGCTTCGTCCATATAGTGCGTCGTCAGGATAACGCTGATGCCGCGGCTGCGCACTTCTTCTACCAACTCCCAGAGGTTGCGCCGGGCTTGCGGATCAAGGCCGGTTGTCGGCTCATCCAGGAAAAATACCTTGGGATTATGCACAAGCGCTGCCACGATACTAAAGCGCTGCTTCTGGCCGCCCGACAGATTTTCGATGTAACTGTCGGCTTTATCGCCGAGGTTGACCTCGTCCAGGAACTGCTTCGGATTCACTCTCTCGCCGTACGCGGAGGCAAACATTTGTATAAGCTCCGTCAGCTTCGTTTTGTCCTGAAAACCCGGTGTTTGCGGCTGTACGCCGATGATGCCGCGGATTTCATACGGGTTTGTTGCGACATCGATCCCATCGATAGTCGCTGTGCCGCCATCAATTTCCCGAAGGGTTTCGATCATTTCCAGCGTCGTTGTCTTGCCGGCGCCGTTCGGCCCGAGAATCCCAAAAATTTCACCCTTTTTGACCTCAAAGCTGACGCCATCGACCGCTTTTAAGTCACCATAAGTCTTCCGAAGGTCTTTGACCTTCAATATTACATCTGTCATATGCACCTTAGTATAGCAGCCTACAGTATCTAGTATCTACCGTGCGCATCATGCAGCTGGCCGTCTTCGCCTCGGTACTGCATGGACAATTTATTGCCCGGCTGCTCAGATGGAATGGGAGCAATCGTTTCCAGAGGTTCGGCCGGTACCATATCCGTAGCTGGCAAGGTACAATCCGGCCGGCCAAGACGCCAGCGCTGGAATATAAGATTATTCATCTGGGCATGGGTAAAATAGTCACTATAGTTGTGATCCCATTCGCTGTACATAACCCCGTTCGGGGTCGCACCACTCTCTTGCTCCGGCGTGCGGTTATAGTGATCAGTCATATTATTACATAATATAACATAATTAATATAAACGCCAACGGCTGATGAGCCCCATAATAAAAGCCACCTTGCTTACCGCAAGGTGGCTTGGATGTTCCGTAACTTACGACTAGCCGCGCTTGACAGTCAGGAAGCCGTTGCGTGGGTTTTCGTTGACAGTGA
>CAZPPY010000140.1:0-2187 GCA_964588575.1 uncultured Candidatus Saccharibacteria bacterium | reverse complement strand
TGCTAACGGCAACCGGGGGTAACCCTAGGGAAAGTGCCACAGAAACGAAACCGCCCCGTCAATGACAGGGTAAGGGTGAAACGCGTGGGGTAAGAGCCCACAGCTGGTACTGGTGACAGTACAAGAAGGTAAACCCTGCCTGCTGCAAGGAGGTTGTCCATGCGTATAATCGCTGGCGTCCCGTCAGGACAGCCGATATGAACCCGCTTGATTCCGGTGGTAACATCGGAGCTAGATAGATGACTGGCACGGGAAATATCCCGACAGAACCCGGCTTATAGATAATCTGGTTACTAAAAAATGCCCTCATAACGAGGGCATTTTTTAGTGTCTTTAGTGATGACTATCGACTATTTTTTGGCTGCTTTGACGACGGCTGCAAATGCCTTTGGCTCATTTGTTGCCAGCTCACTGAGGATCTTGCGGTCCAAGCCGATATTAGCGGCCTTGAGAGCGGCAATTAGCCGGCTGTACGTAGTGTCATGCAGCCGGGCCGCGGCATTAATGCGGGCATTCCATAGCTCACGAAATGTTCGTTTCCGATTCCGACGGTCCCGGTAGGCAAACTGCAATGACTTTGTCACTGCCTGACGACCACGCTTAATGCTGGCGCGGTTTGAATGCGTCATGCCCTTGGTAGCGGACCGTATTGTGAGATGCTTCTTATGGCTAGCAACGCCTCGTTTTACGCGCATATTTAGACTCCTAACTGCTTCTTAATGACGGCTTTCGTACGCGAACTTGTGATGGTACCGAGGCCGCTCAAACTTCGCTTACGTGAACCACTCTTTTTTTGTAGAAAGTGGCTCATATTTGGATGACCGACGCGCAATTTACCATTCTTGGTGATGCGAACGCGGTCTTTTGTCCCACTATGGGTTTTGAGCTTTGGCATATTGTCCTCCTTGACTCTCAATTTTCTTACTCTATCAGCTGGTCGGGGGTGTACTTGATGCATGATTGATGTGCGCTTGGGTGCTGCGAACGACAAGGTTGAGCTGCTTCCCGGCAAACTGAGGCGGCTGGTCGACAACGATCTTATCCCCAAGATCTGCGACGACTTTCTCGGCCAGCTTGAAGCCTAATTCTTTGTGTGCAAGCTCGCGCCCCCGGTATACTATGGTCAGCTTAACCTTGTGGCCGGCCTCAAGGAACCCGATCACCTTGCCAAGCTTGACTTGGAGGTCATGCTCCCCAATTTTTAAGCCGAAGCGCATCTGTTTGACTTCAAGCGCTCGTGCACTTTTCTTATTTCGCTGCATTTGTTTCGTGCGCTGGTAACTATATTTCCCCCAGTCTACGATTTTGGCAACTGGCGGCTTGGCATCGGGAGAGATCTCGACAAGGTCAAGTCCGCGTTCTTCAGCAAGTTGCAATGCCTCACGCCGCGCTAGGATGCCAAGCTGCTTGCCATCTTCGTCAATCACCCTGAGCTGTAACGCCTGAATGGCGCCATTCAGGCGGGTAGGTTTACTGATAGAGTAATCTCCTTTATGACCTTATTTACTGAAACGTGTTTGTGCTCACAGTTTAACAGATATTATAACAGGGGTCAACATACCAAGCACATAGTGGCATAGTTAGAGAGTCTGAGTCTGTTCCTGGCGTCGATATTGCAGCGCTTCGGCTACGTGTGTGGACTGAATATCTCTACTTTTACACAGATCAGCTATTGTTCGTGCAACTTTGACGATTTTCATATAGCTGCGCGCTGAAATATT
This sequence comes from uncultured Candidatus Saccharibacteria bacterium, assembly GCA_964588575.1. GTDB lineage: Bacteria > Patescibacteriota > Saccharimonadia > Saccharimonadales > UBA4665 > JANWHZ01. The sequence goes on along the minus strand of CAZPPY010000140.1, from coordinate 466 downwards.
GAGCCGCTCGGCAGCAGTGTCTAACATGTCCTTTGCTTCGTTGGTGAGGCTTGCCAGCTGCTTGATCTCCTTGTTATTCATATCACCATTCAGCTTGCGGCTCGAGGTAAAGCGACGCGCCTGCACGGCGCGAGCAGCAAGAATCGAGTCACGGATACTGGAGTCGCTTTCTGTCGGCTGTGAGCGAAGTAAATTTTTATGGTCAATATCCTGGACAATGCTATGTAAATCTATACGATCTAAAATCGGCCCTGATATGCGTTGTTGATAGCGAATAATTTGCTGGGGCGAGCATACGCACGGTTTTGATGAGCCATAGTAGCCGCAGGGGCATGGGTTGGCAGTAGCAATAAGGAGGAAATTTGCTGGATATTCGACCGTTTCCTTTGCGCGCGCTACCGATACGATGCGATCCTCAAGCGGTTGTCGTAGCGCTTCAAGTGAAGCACGGTTGAATTCGGGCATT
>CAZPPY010000139.1:0-2206 GCA_964588575.1 uncultured Candidatus Saccharibacteria bacterium | reverse complement strand
GGCACGACGTTCAGGCCCGTAGAAGTCGTGACTACTACTGCGAAGGGCGTCAGGAGCCTCCAGGCATAGGTTGCAAACGGATAGTTGCCTGCCGGGCCGCTGGCATTCGGTTCGAACATGTAGACTGTAAGGTTTTGTAGACCTGCCCGGGGTATGCTGCCTAGTTCCTTGGCAGTCAGACCTGTTAGGGGTGCTTCGTCTATCTTTGTCGTGTCCGTTGTCTCTGGCAACTGCTCAGCTCGGGCTGTGACCGCACGCGATAGCTGCAGCAGTTCCGACACCTCAGTTGGCTCCAGAATCGGCTCCCACGGATAATCTTCAGCATAGCTCATACGGACGTTATATAGAGTCGTGTATAGGCCGTGCAAGGATATACCTTACAACAACCGAACGTCTTTAGCCCCCAGAGGAAGCGGATAGCTCGCTACTTGCGCGCACGCCCGCGGCGAAAGCCGCCCTTGCGCCGGGCGGGCGCTTCATCGATGAGTTTTTTGGCTTCTGCTTCGGTCAGCTGCTTTGGATCGACGCTTTTGTCTAATCGGGCGTTCTTCTTGCCGTCGGAGACGTACGGCCCATACGGGCCGTTCAGAACTTGGATGCCACCAGGGAAAGTATTGATAATACGGTTGCGGTCTTTCTCGAGCTTGGCGGCATAGAGTTCGCGTGCCTCCTGCTCTGAGATGGTGTGCGGGTCGAGCGGCTTGATCGACACGTATGTTTTGCCGATTTGAATATAGGGGCCGAAGCGGCCGATATTAGCCTTGATCTCATCGCCCTGCTCTGTCTTGCCGACGGTGCGCGGTAGTTTATACATTTCCAATGCCTGCTCGAGCGTGACGGTCTCCATCTTTTCACCGGCGGGCAGTGGTGCAAAGTCGGGCTTTTCTTCGCCCTCTACTTCTCCGCGTTGCAGGACTGGTCCGAAGCGGCCGAATCGGGCATAGATTGGCTGCTTTGTCTTGGGGTCATGGCCGATCAGCCGGGCCTGGGAGACTTCTTTGCGGGAGGCTTCGCTGGCTTCATCGATCAAAGGATGGAAGTCCTTGTAGAAACTGCCGATCATCTTGTTCCAGGCTTCTTTGCCCTCGGCTATGCGGTCAAATTCTTCTTCTGCATTGGCGGTAAAGTCATAATCGACAATATTCGGGAAATACTTCATGAGGAAGTCGGTGGTAACGTCGGCAACCGGAGTCGGCAATAGTTTGTTGGAGTCAGCGCCGGTAACCTCTGTAACGGCGCTTTCGGTTATAGTGTCGTTGATCAGACTCAGGAGGCGCAACGTTCGCTCAGTGCCCTCCAGATTCGTTTTTTCGATATAGCCGCGTGTCTGGATCGTCGAAATAGTCGAAGCATAGGTACTTGGACGGCCAATGCCGAGCTCTTCGAGCTTCTTGACCAGCGAGGCTTCGGAGTAGCGTGCCGGCGGGCGGCTGAATGTCTCGGTTGCATTCGCGGTGCGTAGGGGTAGCGCCTGGCCTGTTGTGACCGGAGGGAGAATGGTGTCGTCTCTGGCGCCGTAATACACCTTCAGAAAGCCGTCGAATGCCAGGATTTCGCCCTTGGCAAGCAATGTCTCCGGCCGGTTTGATACGGCAATTGTGATCTCTGTTTTCTCGGTGCGTGCCGGCGCCATTTGGCTGGCGAGTGCGCGCTGCCAAATCAGTTCGTATAGTTTTTGTTCCTGGCTATCGTTACCCGCGCTCGTAGTGCGGAAATCGGTCGGGCGGATGGCTTCGTGGGCTTCCTGGGCGCTTTCATTTTTTGTCTGGTACTGGCGCCTCGTGTGGTACGGCTCACCGAAACGCTCCTTAATATATGTCTCTGCGGCATTAATTGCCAAGCCGGACATAAGGGTGCTATCGGTACGCATATAAGTGATATAGCCATCCTCGTAGAGGTGCTGGGCGAGCGTCATGGTTTGGCGGACGCTGTAGCCGAGCCGGCGGGCGGCTTCCTGCTGGAGTGTACTGGTCGTGAATGGTGCACCCGGATTGCGTGTGCCCGGCTTCTGGTCGATTGCGGTGACAGTGAATGTTGCACTGCGGGCGGCTTCCAGGAAAGACCTTGCATCTTCTATCTTAGATTTTTTCTCTGGTAATTCTGCTTTCAGTTCGTTACCTTCGACATCAAAGCGGGCGTCGATCTTGAAGCTGCTAGTTGGCTGGAAGGCTTGAATCTCACGTTCGCGCTCGACAATCAGGCGAAC
>CAZPPY010000138.1:0-2207 GCA_964588575.1 uncultured Candidatus Saccharibacteria bacterium | reverse complement strand
TCGGCTGTCGGCCTGGCAATCGTTATTGCGGCATTCGTAATTTCTAACATCGTAACTGATCTAGCCACGAGCGCATTCGGGAGCTAACATGAGCTTCCCGGTGGACATACCACTCGCGTTCATGGCAGACGCCACGAGCGCGTCAAACGCTATGCGTGCCTACGTTGGTCCGGCAGTAACCACGCTGGCGGTGCTGGCGTCTTTGGTGTGTGTATTCTTCTTGGTAAACGGCGGCATACAGTATTCGACAAGCGCCGGTAATCCCGAAAAGCTGGAACGCGCTAAGAAGATTATTAAAAACGCCTTAATCGGCTTAGTGCTGGTGATCGCCGCTGGTACGCTGACGGCAATACTGGCGCACGCCTACTCCAGCGGCGGCACGCCCGGCACGGAACAATTCCCAAGCCTCCAGCCGATTGAACCGAAAGACGACGGGTTTAACCTGTTCGACGTGGTGATTAACGCCATTGTCGCGGTGCTGCGTAACATCGTGCAGTCTATCGGCGAGCCGTTCGTGAACGCCCTCGGTTTCTTTACCAACAGCACGCCGCTTATGGGCGAGAACGCCAGCGTGTTCAACCTGTGGCTGGCGGTGGTCGGCATAACGGACGTGCTGTTCGTGCTGGTTATAGCCCTGATAGGTTTTCAGGTAATGAGCGCGGCGTCATTGGGTTTCGACGAGATAGAATTGCGCCAGCTATTGCCGCAAATGGCGTTTATCTTCCTGCTGATTAACACCTCAATCTTTGCGATTGACGCCATAATCAGCCTGTCCAACGCCATGATACACGCGCTGCAAAGCGGCTTTCCGAGTACGTCGGTATGGGACGTGCTGGCGAGTATAACCGAGAAGTCCTCCGATATGGGGCTGGCCGGACTGCTGATTATGATTGCGTTCCTGATACTGTCAGTCATGCTGCTGGTGTACTACGTGCTGCGTCTGGTCGGCCTGTACCTGGGCGCGATACTGTCGCCGCTGGTATTGCTGCTGTGGCTGCTGCCGGCCTTTAAGGACTTCGCCGTTACTGCACTTAAAACCTATCTTGTGGCGGTGTTCGTGCTGTTCGTGCATGTGGTGATACTGCTGCTGGCGGCCTCAATCTTCGTGGGGATCGCGCTCGGCGGCGACGCCGGGCAGCCGAACGCGCTTATTGGGCTGATCGTCGGGCTGGCAACGGTGGTGGCACTGCTGAAAGCCCAGGGAATGATGAACCAGATGGTGTCCGCTGCCAGCGCCCCGAAAGCCGCCCGCGAACTCGGCACATCATTTATGCGCGGCGTCAGCTACATGACCCGCACCGCCCGAATGACCAAGAACTTCAGCCAAGCCACCTATAAAACCGGCAGGAAGATAAACAACAACATACAGCAAAAGCGGGCGGCTAAGGCCGAGGCGGGCGGCGGTACTAAGCCTAACGGCTATGCTGCGTCCGACAAATCCTCATCCAAACAGCCGACCAAGCCAAGCGCAGGCGCACAACCACTAAAGACCGGCGAAACCCGTAGAGCCGAGAAAGCGAGCAAGAAATGAGAACTACTACTGTTCCGGCGCAGATAACCACTGTCGAAGATAAAATTGCGGGCGAGCTGAACATGACCCAGCTTATGTTGCTTGTAACACCCATATTCGCGGGCGCGGGCATATTCGTACTGCTGCCGCCCTTCTTCAACTACGCCATGTATAAGGTGGTGGTGATTGTCGTGATCGCCGCGTTCTTCGCCACGCTCGCAATCCGCATACGCGGCAGAATAATCCTCCAGTGGCTGTTAATTTTGGTGCGCTACAATGTGCGCCCGCGCTATTACCTGTACAACAAAAACGATACGCACATGCGCGACATACCCAAGCCGGAGGTGCCGCAAGCCGAGGTCAAAAAGGCCGAACCGAAAAAGACGCATAAACCCATGCTACCGCGTCTGTCTACTGCCGAGCTGGTGCAAGTCGAGCAGCTAATCACCAACCCGCAGGCCAACCTGCGCTTTACCACTGACAAGAAAGGAGGCTTACGTGTTCACGTTACGGAAGTCCGATAAAAAAGTATCGTCGCGCCAGCAAATCAACATCAAGGGCGTGCGCGACGGTGTGCTGCTACTGCCGCGCAACCAGTACCGCATGGTGCTGGAAGTATCGTCGCTCAACTTCGAGCTGAAAAGCGAGGACGAGCAGGACGCGCGCGCGCATGCGACCGTGGCGCCCACCGGCGCGT
>CAZPPY010000137.1:0-2247 GCA_964588575.1 uncultured Candidatus Saccharibacteria bacterium | reverse complement strand
TGCGCGAGTTGGACAGCGCATACCGGCATCATGTACGCAACCTCCAACGATTATACTTGAAGCTAAAGAGCCGGCAGCGCGTAAAACCAGGCCCGAAAGAGCAGTAGTTAGCTTAGCTCTCAGTCTCACGGCCAGTCGGGTCGTAAAACGTCGCGCGTTTGGTATAGAGATGGTATGCCTTCTTATCAGCTGGCATTAGCGGAATCCGCATGCTACGCGGCCACAGATGGAATACGCGCACTGCGTCAACCTCAAACGCCAAGAACATTATTTGCGTCTGCAGGTACAACCAGAAGATGAGTCCGAGCACGAGTGCGAACGCGCCATAGATGTTATCGAGACGCTGTAATTCTTTCGTCACGATAAAACTTCCCAAGCTCTGCAAAATCTCAAATGCAGCGGCCGCAATAAGCGTACCGAGCCAGATATCACGAAACCGGCGGTGCACCGAAGTACCAACTTTGACGATATAGATCAAAACCCAGTACAAAATACCGGTAATAACGAGCGCTGACAAAAGGCTAGAGAACCAACTATGCCCGAAAATCACCGCATAGCCCGATACAACCGGCGCCAGCACCAGGCTAATGCCGCCGACAAAGATAATCGCCATGCTCCGAAGCTGCGCTGCCGGGAACCGGCTGCGGCGGGCATGCGGCACCAGCCAGAGATGGTCAAGACTGGCACGCAGCATATCGGCTACCCCTCGGGCACCAAACAGGGTCAGAAGCAGACCCGTAAGAAGCGCTATGCCTGTCTTGCCGATTCCCTGGATATTTTGCTGCAAGTCGTGGCCGATAGCGGGGAAGTAGGCAAACACTCCTTGCAGTACCTGCGCTCCCAGCGGTGAATTATTGTGTAGTAGTACCTTCAAAATAGTCGCCAATACGAGTAGTAGCGGAAAGAGCGACAGAAAGCCGTAGTAGGCCAGCAGGGCAGCCCGATGGCCGGCTTCATCCTCTATATATTTCCGAACAACCGCATATAAAAAGCCTATTGATGGGTGCCGCTGCTGATAGCCATCCAAGGCAACGACGAGCCTATCAGCAGCACGCTGCAATATATTCATGGCATTTATTGTACCGTACAAGCGTAGGCCACCTGAAACCGCTTCCGCTTGTTAGAAAGCTCACAGCCCTCCCTGCCGGTAATTCTGTAGCATAAGGACTGTTAGGTTAAGTAAGGAGCAGCGATGTACTACGACGAAGACGCGTTCATGGAAAACTTTGATAAGTGGGACAATCGGGAGCGCCGCGAGCGGTTCCTCAGGCGAATGGAGCACAAACTGAACGCGAAAGAGCATCGCCGGTAACCATTTCGCTTCCATCTTCTTTAGCCTGCGGTTGCTGTGGTGGTCAGCCGCAGGTTTTTGTATGAAAGCTAGAAATGTATTCGGCGCATCAAGCTATCGGTCAGACTGGTTCGTGGTTCTTCCAGCGGCAGATACTGGCTGAGCAGATCAACAATCTGATCTGCGTTCTGTGGGTCGAAGTAAATGGTAATATCCATCGCAAAACGTTTCAGGGGCATCAATTGGATACTGAGAAAGGCGCCTTCAGCGGCAATCGCAAACGAGCGAAAGTCACCGTACGAGTACTGGTGCCGGCCGATCACCAGGCCATGATTATCGATTATATATCGCTCTTCGCGCGGCTGTCGCGCGGCATAAAAGCCGAGCAATAATATGCCGGCAACCACCATACTGCTGACAAACATGTCGCGCGTCAGCAGCCAAACAACCGCCCCAATAATGATTCCGGCAAGGCCAAGCAGCATGTACCAGCCGGCGGTTTTTGTGTGGCCGATAAACTCTGATGCTGTCCAGCTGATCGAATCCTTACCTTGAATTTCATACGGCTGATCGATTTGTGCGGCAGTTTCCGGTTTGGGCTGCGCGACTATTGCTGCGTCAGGAGAGGCAGCTGCCGGTTCCGGCGCCGAAGCAGCAACCGTCATTTCCGGTTCCGGGTTACTGGCCGTCATCGGCGCGGGCGCGAACGTCTGCCCGGGACGGACCACCTCATCCGGCTGAAACAAATTCGCTCCATCCTCCCGGTTAACCGGTCCATCATTCGCATCCATTAGCGTTATTGTACTGCTCGAATCGTAGAGTACGCAAACGCATATCTTGACTGAGCGTTCACACCGCTGCTTTCGTGAGTATGAAGCATATCGCCAAATACAAAACCCACCGCATGGGTGGGCTCTGTAATTGGCGGAGAGGGAGGGATTCGAACCCTCGCGGGG
>CAZPPY010000136.1:0-2260 GCA_964588575.1 uncultured Candidatus Saccharibacteria bacterium | reverse complement strand
TGGTATTCCGCCCGCTGGCGCTCGGCGCCACGAACAGAGCCAAATGGACTTCCTGGAGCGTTTGCTTGGCCTCACCGGACAGGTGATAATCTTTCAGTGCATCGCGGAATTCAGCGGCATGGACAAGTTGATTCATGTGTACTTAGAGTACCAAAGCCAGACCGCTACTGGCAACCCGGCCCCTGTGCTGGCGTATACTATAGGTATATGAAACGTGCACCGAATTTTGCACTACCCGACCAGAACGGCAATGTCCGGACACTGGCCGATTATCACGGCAAATGGCTGGTCCTGTATTTCTACCCGAAAGACGACACCCCCGGCTGCACAACAGAAGCCTGCAGCTTCCGTGATGAACGCGAGGCAATTGCCGACTTCGGCAATGCCGAGGTAGTCGGCATTAGCAAAGATTCGGTGCGGTCGCATCGAAAGTTCGTCGACAAGTACCATTTGAACTTCACGCTGCTAAGCGACCCTGAGCATAAGATTATTGAAGCCTACGGTAGCTGGAAACCAAAGCGGTTCATGGGGCGCGACTATATCGGGACCGAGCGCAATACATTTATCATCAACCCGGAGGGAAAAATCGCAAAAACCTACACTGGCGTCGACCCGAAAACCCACGCTGCTCAGATTATTCGCGACCTGCAGGAGTTTCAAAGCGCCTCAAATTAGCTACATTTCAAGAAGCAATCTGTGCTGGCGGATTATGGCGAGGCTCTCCTACGGTGTCGACAGCAACAAGTGCGTCAGCCGGCTCGTCGGCAATAGCTTCTGGAGCCTTGATATCTGCAGCTACAAGTGTCGCACCACCGATGCCGCCTGCAACGCCCCACGCAAGATCGGCAGGATCGACCACGCTATTCGGGCCAACTGACCCGGCAGCAATTGCGTTATACCCCGGAAGTGTATGTAAAAGCTTGTAGCCGGTCTTTGTTTCTACGATAGCATTCGCTGCGGCCAGGGCAACCGCACCAACAGTTATAGCAACAGCAGCCACCCGCTCAGGCGACCGGTTAAATCGAGCAGCAAGCTTCGCAACCCCATAGCTAATGCCGTAAGAAACTAAAAAAGAACCGCCCGCATTGGAGGCGTGAGCCAGAAAATCGAACGGATACGGCGCCCAGTCCGTTAGGCGCTTCAGCTGCGGCAATGCTTGCACGGCTACTGATAACATGCCGCTCTGTATCCATAGCCTTAACCTATTAGGAGAAGTATCGCTAAAGATACTGTCAACTTGTGGTCGTTCGGTTTGAGGAAGCTGTCGCAAAGACATATCGTAATATTAACATAATTATGCTTATTTAGCAACTTATGCGGTCTTTCAGCCAGATGGTATTGTCGGCTAACGGCTGGAAGCAACCTGTTTTGTGGCAGACTTCTTGACCGAAGCAGCATATGACGTGCTATCCGAACGCACCCACGTCACTTTGGAGCGTTCGCCAACGGTATTGAAGGTAACCAGGTGTTTGACCTGGACGCCTGTCTCGCGCTTGATGCGCTCAATCCCGTGGTATTCTTCTTTTTCGGCCACCACGACTATGTCCAGCAGTTCAATCTTTGCTTTCTTCAGCAGTTCAATCATTGCCACCATAGTTCCACCGGAATCGATCATATCTTCGACGATAATGACCTTATCGCCCGGTTCGATACCATTCAGATACAATTTACCTTCAGCGTATGACATGCGAAAATCAATTGCCAGTTGGCCGCCCAGGCCGTTTGGATTCCATTTGACCATGCCAAACGGCTTCTTGTTGGCGTACGCCAAGAGTGAAGCAATAAATCCGCCCCGCTCTTCCTCGCCCAGGATTTTGGTGGCTTTCGAAAAATCAGTTAGTCTGCTCAGTTCTTTGACCGTGTCGTCGAGCAGCTCATACGGTGTGGTCGGGTGATGGTCGGTAAGCGGCGTGATCATGTACTTCCGGTCTTTCACGAGGACCAGCGGCCGGTCATCAAACGCATCGATAACGTGTTGCATATATTCCTTTCATAGTTAGGCGGCCTGCAGCAGCAAACCACAAAGTCGCCGACACATCCCGCCCTAGCTAGCAGCCGCCAGCAAATTGCTGTCGGAGTTTGTTAGGGCGCGAAGCCGTGCCAAAAACGACCCGAAAGGATACTTTACTCCAAAAATACGCATGGTCAAGTGCGCTTTTTGCGCCTTGTCTTCATCTAGCAGCCCGTTATACAAATCTGCGCGGCAACGCGATGCATGCCGGGCCATATCATTCGTACGTAAGGACTAGTCTTTCTTTGC
>CAZPPY010000135.1:0-2276 GCA_964588575.1 uncultured Candidatus Saccharibacteria bacterium | reverse complement strand
CCCACGCCGCTTGTACGTCGCGTAGCAGCGAATCCAGCTCGCCGGTACGGCCCTCTTCGAGTAAGTAAGCCGCGATGCTGACAGCTTCAGCCTTGCTCATGCCTTCGTGGAGCGTTCGGCGGGCAATAATGTCGGCGATATCTAACCGAGACGTCTTCATGCCGCTTTCCGCTCCTTCAAGGCTTTAGCAATCAGCGCAGCATCTTTTGCGGCATCGACTTTTTCACCGATGATAGCTTCGCTGACTTCAGATACTAGCGAAACGACTTCTTTTTCAAGCCGTTTGCGCTCGCGTTCAACCGCTTGCTTCGTTTGCACGGCAGCTTCTTTCAGTATGCCGTCGGCGCGCTTTTGTGCAACCTCTTCGGCGGCCTGGACCTTCTGTTTGGCTTCTGATTCAGCGTCTGCCAGCAGTTTATCGGCTTGCTGCCTGGTTTCATGTAATTTCTTGGCAACTGCTTCCTCAAGCTTGGCTTCTTCGGCGCGCATTTTTTCGCCAAGGCTGACGCCGTTTTCGATAACTTCGCGGCGCTGATCCAGCATCTTCACAATCGGGCCAAAGGCCCATTTTTTGAGTATCAGGAATACGATCAGGAACGTAATCACCTGAATCAGGAATGCCTGACCGCTAATGCCCAACGCCGCTGGGCCCGAAGCTTCGCCAAATTGTGTGAATAGTAGGCTCATCATGCTCCGTTTTAAAAACCTTTACTTAACAATGAACAGGGAAGCGAACGACAATAGACCGAACAGTTCGATAACGGCGACAAAGACCAGTGCCTGACCGAACGATTTGGTTGTCTCCGGATTGCGGCCGACCGCCTGAAAATAGTTACCACCGATAAAACCAATACCAAGTGCCGGTCCAAAAACACCGAGCGCAAGCATCAAGCCTTTGCCGAGGATGTCCAGATTAACAGCGTCTGCTACAAGAGACAGTACTGGGTGCATATGTTATAACTCCTTTTATTTACTGATTGAACGTTATGCATGGCTACCGCCGGGGCTAAGCTCCGCATTCAGGGAGTCAGGGGTGGTAGCTTCGGATAAATGGGCGTTATGGCGCTCGTGTTCGGCATGGTTAACCGCCGCCGCCAGGTACATGATACTCAGGGTCGTAAAAATAAACGCCTGCAGCGCACCAACAAACAGCTCGATCGCAGTGAATGGCGCGGCGCTCAAGGGTGCCAGGAATTGGCCAAGGTACGTAAAAACAGCAATGATAATCTCGCCCACAGCCACGTTGAGGAAAAGACGGATGGCCAGGCTGAAAACACGCATCAGGTTAGTCACCATTTCCAGAACGCCGATAACGAAATACAGTGGATTCCATGGACTGCCGACGAAGAAATGCCGCAAAAACTTCAGCGGGCTGCCGAATGCGGCAATTGATTGTCCATAGACATAAAGCATCGTAATCGTTGCTGCTGCCAGCGTCGCATTCAGGTCGGCTGTAAAGGCGCGAAGCACTGGAATACCGTTCACGGTCAGCGCTTCGCCAACGCCCGGCACTAAACCAAGCCAGTTATTGACCAGCAGAAAGAAAAATAGCGTTACAAAATACGGCATATACTTACGGGCGGTTTCCTTGTTCTCGAAGCCGGATTCGACGGTCTTTATGATAAATTCCGCGCCCATTTCGATAAACTGCACAGCACCGCCTCTCGGCTTAACCGTTACACGACGGGCAATCCACAGGAAGAAGCTGATCATGACGACCATGCAAATCCAACCATAGAGCATAGAGTTGGTAACCGTCAGGCCGCCGACATGAAAGACAGGGCCGGGTGCAATATGAACCACCGGTCCGCTTTCAGCGGCAAAACGCGATAAAACATTCATGATTTATCTCCTGGCTGCTGATTAGCCACGCGGTCGGCTTCCGTCACCATTCGATGGAGAACACCGAAGACACCCATGGCAGCAACCGCCAGGCCGACGAGTGTCAGCAACGGTTCTTTATGATAATGCTGATCAAGAATATGGCCGCCGACGATCGGCACGATGACCACTAATGCCAACTGCCAGGACATCGATAGAGCCATGGAGATAAACATTTTTTGCTGGTATACCGCATCGGCATTAGAAACGGGGGCGCGAACAGCCCTGCCCTCACTCTGAGCAGTTTGCGGCTTGTCTTGAGTCGCCTGAGCTTTATGCGCCATTACTTGAGTCAGTATACTGAAGTCACCCCTGATACGCAAGAGGTTGATCGCAAAAAAACCAACAAATCAAACCACTTTTGCGTATTCATCATACTTTACAAAGTATAGTAA
>CAZPPY010000134.1:0-2289 GCA_964588575.1 uncultured Candidatus Saccharibacteria bacterium | reverse complement strand
GGCCTGAAGAGCCTTGTGTCCCCAGTTCGAGTCTGGGAGGAGCCACCAAAATAAATACCCCATCTTTGTATGGGGTATTTATTTTGGCCGTATGTGGGCAGCGTGGCGCTTTGGGCGCTACCGATGTATCTTTGCTTGGCTACAAATTTGTCAAGCCCGCTATAACACTTCAAAAACGTTCGTGCTTTTCTAGTATGGTGTATTCTAAGAGTAACTTAACAACCGTGATGCGAAGGAGGGTACCTATGCGTTTTCGTTACAAGACGTACTCGATAACTACTGGTCTCAGCAATATAAAAACTAAGGCTATGCTGGCTGTTTCAGCTGTCGGCTTGCTAGCCGGGAGCGGTGGATTCGCGCTGGCTGTTATGGGTGCCGCCCACGCAGAAAGTGCGGCCATAAATTTCGAACCCGCAGCCTACGGAATCGGTGACATCAACGGCCAGCAGGGCTGGAGCAAGACGGGCGCCTATGACGCGGCTGTCGTTGCCAATACTTCTGGCTATGCCAGCTTCGGTACACAAAGTCTCAGGATCTCAAACGCTGTTACTTCCGGATCGTTCGGCGACCAAACATTTGCGCCGCTGCTATCGCAGCCAGCGGGCGAGCCAAACGCACTCGATAAGAATGGCAATCCAGTAACTGCACCGCTGCCGCACTTTGAAGCACAGTTTGACATTGCCTCTACGACCAAAGTCATGCAAAACGGTATGGCGCTCTCCGTCTCGCCGGATAACGGCGCCGGGGCGCGTATGAGCTACCTGCGTTTTGTCGACCAAAGCGATGGTATCCATGCGTATTTTGATGACGCAACGGATCCGAGCCACGCTACGAATGCTGATCAATTCAACGAGAGCGATGTTGCAACGTTGAGTTACGACGCACCTCATACGGTAAAGTTCTCTATGGATTTCAAAGCAGGCCCCGACAACGATGTCGTGAATATCTTCATCGATGGCAAGCTTGTCAAGACCGGCACGAGCTGGGAAGATTACTACCTGTTCGATACGGAATCGAACCCCGGCCTCGCAAATCACGACAGCCGTGTCGTTGACACGCTACTGTTCCGTGAGAGTGGTACAGCTGTTCCAGATAATGCCGGCAAAGGTTATTTAATTGATAATCTTTCGTATGTCTCAGCCCCGATGCCGCAAACTCTACCGACCAGCAAAGACCAGTGCATGAACAACGGCTGGAAGAGCTTTGGCACTACGTTCAAGAATCAGGGCGATTGCGTGAGCTTTATCGCTACCAAGGGCAAGAACCAGCCCGCTGGCGGCTTACCGCAAGCAGCTATGCTCAAAGCCACTGGCAACGTTACATTAGCAGATCCAACGCAAAACTTAAGCTTTACGGCCGTAGATAACGGTCCTTCAGTTGCGGACATGGGCTCTGTCACCTATTCAAACCCAGGTGCCAGCTTGACCTATACCGCTGCGCTGACATGTGTGAATGTCTTCGGCGACACCGCCTACTTCTCATACCAAATTCCTGCTACCGCACCGGTAGCGGCAAACGTATGGGTTGTCTGGAAAGTGACTGATGGCACACCTGACACAGCCGGTTTCACGACGGCTGCTGACGGCAATGCCGCACGGGCGCTGTGTGAAGGAGGGAGCGCTGCAGTCACAAACTACGCAGTGGTATCCGGCGACATCACTGTCGAATAAATAAAAAGCACGCAAAAAGGGTGCGGCCAGCAAATCGGCCGCGCCCTTTGCATTTCAAAGAAGTTCTGCTACAATTTTCCCTGTTCGCTTTTGCCTTTACCGGCAGGCCAAACCAGAGAGCTAAGTCGACCGTTTGGACTGACGTAAGGAGGAATATAGCGCAAGATCGAAGCTTTTGCCGTAAGGCAAAACGAGATTGGCGCGTCGATTCCGACGCGCGGGTGTAGCTCAGTTGTTAGAGCGCGTCCTTGCCAAGGACGAGGCCACGGGTTAGAGTCCCGTCACCCGCACCATGTAAAGAGCCCGGTTTGTCCGGGCTTTTTACATGGCTTGGTAGCGGGCTCCGACCCGTGGCCGGCAGATTTGCCGGAGGCAAAGATGCGAGAGGCCACGAGGTTGGCGCCAATGAGCCACGCGCAGAAGTTTACTTCGAGCTTGGCGAGTGCGCAAGAGCGCAGCGACCTGTGTCCCGTCACCCGCACCAAGATGACATCTAAAAAGCTCCCTTGACAGGATCCTTTTTGTTTATTGATCGGCAACACGGTTTCAACTTTAGTCCGGTGAGGTAGGCCTCACGAGATAAAACATGCCATTTTACAGATTGAAATGACGGTTATAA
>CAZPPY010000133.1:0-2302 GCA_964588575.1 uncultured Candidatus Saccharibacteria bacterium | reverse complement strand
TTATTCCGCTGTCCAGCGGATTTCTCGTACGCAGCTCGCCTATTGCGATAGGCTTAAAAACGCTTTTACCAAATTGTGCAGCTAATTATATACCGTTAGCAGTATTTGTCAAATATTGCCGCCTTTAATGGCAGCGATATACCGCCAGGCAACATAATACATTGTGGCCAACAGCACGAAGAATGGTGCGGCTACGGCCAATACTTGCGGATACTGGCTCGGATGCAGCAGGCGTTCCGAGATATCGAATAACAGGCCGAACGGGCTAGTAATGATATCCCAAGAATTCCATCTAAGATCACGACCAACATAAATAGCAACACTGACAGTAAACAGCAATACCCCTACCAGCATAGCGGCAGCGCGACTACCCATACGCTTCAGCAGCTCGGTGTGAACGATGTACAGGCTGGCGATGCCTAAGCAGAGGCTGGTAAATACGAAAGCTGTAAATAGTATGGCGCTAAACAGGATCTGATCTTCACCCAACTCTCGCAGGTGGATAAAATCACTGACCATATAGAAGCTGTTTGGCAGGAGGATGAGCCAGGCAATCGTCATAATGATCGCCTTCCAGCTGGACCACAGACAACTCTTGAGCGTGCGCTGCAACCAAGCCGCCAAAACAAACGGCAGCCAACTTAAGAAGAGGTTCCATAACAGATAGTTGTGCGCCGTCTCACCATACGCTATAGATTCGGCTATGAGAAGGCCAGCGCTAACTGCCGTCGCTACAAAGAGCGGGAGTACATGTTTCTCGGCAGACCCCAACCTCATCCGCATCATCGGTTATATTATAGCGTACATGGTGAACTATACTTCTCCGCACTCGCTGGCACGCTGTTCGGGCGTTTCGTGCGGATGCCGGTAGCCATCACAATGCGCTTGACGCAGGCATCAATACTGGTAGAACTGCTCGGATCAAAGGCTGGATGCTTTGGTCGGCATCCGTTATTTCGCGAGTTCTACTTTTAATTTCTCAACTAGATCGACTGGCGTGGGATTAATACCGTTCAGCAGTGCCGTGTAAAGGCTCACAAAATCGCCGAGCGCAATCGTCCATACCAGCTGCTCGAGTAAATCTTCTCCCTTGGGCGTGACAACGATTGGCGACGGACGCAAGCCGGACAGTAACCGCTCGGTAGCTATAAAACGATTTTGAATCTGCGGATGTTCCAACGGGCTGCGGAGTTCGATCATCGCATATGGCTTGTCCACCGGTTGTTTGGTCCAGCCGATGAATTCATTATGGTTCAGCTCGGAATACTGATTCCACCAGGCGACATGTTTCGCATTTTCGTTGAAGCTGATCTTCCACTTATAGGCTGCCGGCGCCAGCTTTGGTCCGGCGTAGATAACGACTGATTTACCGATGACATCCAGCGCAATCTGCTTGGCCAGATTCTCTTTCGTTGGCACAGCGGGCAGCCAGCTATCCATCTGTTCTTTCAGCCACTCGCCTGCTGCATGTAACAATGGGAGTGAGCCCTGAAGCACATGCGTACTTTCAATTACCTCAAGCAATGCACGTAGTTGCAATCCAAGCGTCATACGCGGCTGATAACCGCCAGGCAACTGCACATATGGCAAGCCGTGTTGCTTCGCCAGCTCAATCAGTTTACCGCCTGAGGCGATAACAACCATCATCGGCCGAAGATCCTCAGGACGCGCCATCGCTTGGTCAAAGACGCTGAGAACTTCTTCCGTATTCCCCGAGTAACTCGAAAATACGACCAAGGTGTTGTCGCTCGTGTAATCAGGCAAGTCATACCCTTGTATCACTGCGTAGTGAACCGGCACCCCCGGCCACGAATCAACCAGTTTCGCCGCCAACCCGGAACCACCCATACCGGCGACCACGATGCCCACCACCTGGCGCGGCGGCTGCCAATTGAATCCAAAATCTTGCATATACTGCTGCCACTGCTTCTCCGCTATACCCAGCGCATCCTGCGCGTCGCGCTCGTGAATCATCTTTAAATCATCAAGCATGTGTATAACTCCCCGTTGTCATTTGCTATGCTGTATAGTATACGCTAAGCGTTAACACTACGTAGGGGGACGACATGTTCGGCGGGCACGGTGACCAAACCAATACACAGCAAGACAATCAGGGGATGATGCAGGGACAGGCCGGCGGCAGTGCG
This sequence comes from uncultured Candidatus Saccharibacteria bacterium, assembly GCA_964588575.1. GTDB lineage: Bacteria > Patescibacteriota > Saccharimonadia > Saccharimonadales > UBA4665 > JANWHZ01. Next base: position 155 of record CAZPPY010000133.1, on the reverse strand, counting down.
TTTGGCATGCCGATAGGCGGCCAACCGCAACAACAACCACAGACAACTGTTGATGACGCTGCCGCTGATATGCCTGCACCGGTTGATGACGTCAGCACCGATACCAGCTATGCGCAGCCGCCTCGTGAGGCGAACCCTTCAACCCGCGCCGCAGA
>CAZPPY010000132.1:0-2314 GCA_964588575.1 uncultured Candidatus Saccharibacteria bacterium | reverse complement strand
CGTGACTTCGTCGACAACTTTGTCTTTATACTGCTCCACGACGCTCGCGAGTATAGGCTGAATGTCTTTCTGTGTTGGCTGGTCACCAAAGGCCGGATAGTACGCCAGCAGTTCGAGTTCGCTCACGCGGCGCACAAACTGCGCACCCTTACTGCCAACCGCGATGACGACACTTTTCACATGCTCCCCCTTATCACGCGATGCCAGCTGTGACAGCAATTTCAAAATATTTGCGTTATAGGCGCCCGCAAGGCCGCTGTTGCTGGTGACAACAACGTACAGGCGAGTTTTGATGGTCCGGTGCGTAAAGAGCGGCTGCTCCTCTACTTCTTTGATCGTATTCAAACGGGCAAGCAGGCCGTAAGTCGCCTCGCGGTAATCACGCGTGGCGCGGGCTTGCTCCTGCGCGCGGCGCAACTTACTGGCCGACACCAGCTGCATCGCCTTGGTGATCTGGCGCGTACCTCGGATAGATCCGATCCGGCGTTTGAGGGTAATGAGACTAGCCACGGGTACAAACCTTCATCCTTACTTTGCTGTTACCTTTTCCGGTTGATTGTAGCCGGCCGCAATGCTGTCGGCGACCTTCAGAAGTTCGTTATTCTGTTCATCAGACGGCTTGTCGCCGGTGTTAACTGCTTCGACCAGCTTCTGATGCTTGGACTCTAGCTCATGCCAGAGCGCTTCGGTTGCCTGATGGATCTTGTCCAATGGCACGGCATCAAAGCGACCTTGGGTTGCAGCCAGCAGGGCAGCGTACATTTGCCAGATAGCATAGGGACTATATTGTGGCTGTTTCAACAGTTCGGTTAAGCGCTGACCCCGCTCAATCGTGTGGCGCGTCTCAGCATCAAGGTCAGTCGAAAACTGGCTGAATGCTGCCAGTTCGCGGAACTGGGCGAGACCAAGCTTCAGGCCGCCGCCGACTGCCTTGATCGCTTTCGTCTGAGCGGCACCACCCACGCGTGATACGCTCAAACCAACCGAAATAGCCGGACGGATACCCTGATAGAACAGGTCGGTCTCCAGGAAAATCTGGCCGTCAGTAATGGAAATGACGTTTGTCGGAATATAGGCAGAGATGTCACCGGCCTGCGTCTCAACGATTGGTAGGGCGGTCAACGAACCGGCGCCGAGTGCGTCGCTCAATTTAGCCGCGCGTTCCAGAAGACGCGAGTGCAGGTAGAAGACATCGCCCGGATAGGCTTCGCGTCCCGGTGGACGACGGAGAAGCAGCGACATCTGGCGATATGCCACCGCGTGCTTGGACAAATCGTCGTAAATAATCAAGGCGTGTTGTTTATTGTCGCGGAAATATTCACCCATTGCGGCGCCGGCATAGGGCGCAAGATAGAGCATAGCAGCCGGATCGGCTGGTGAAGTGGCAACGATGATCGTCTGATCCATCACGCCTTCGCGCTTCAGGCGCTCCTGCAAAGCGGCAACTTTGGACTGTTTCTGGCCGATAGCGACATAGACGTTAATAACACCCGTCTTCTGACGCGCCTGGTTAACCATGGTGTCGACGGCAATCGCCGTTTTACCGGTCTGACGGTCGCCGATGATAAGCTCACGCTGGCCGCGGCCGATAGGGACAATAGCGTCGATTGCCATGATACCTGTCATCAACGGCTCGTGGACACTCTTGCGGTCCAGGACACCAGGTGCAGGCCGCTCTACGCGGCTCAACTGCTTGGCCTTGATCGGCGTACCGCCGTCCAGCGGGCGGCCAAGCGGATCAACAATCCGTCCGACAAGTTCCGGTCCAACCGGTACTTCAAGCACTTTACCAGTCAGGTGTGCTTTTGCGCCCGCAACGATTTCGACGTCTTCGCCCAATAGGACAGCGCCGATCTCGTCTTCACCAAGGTTGAAAGCAAATGCCGTCACCGGATTGCCGTCCAGACCGTCAATCTCGATCATTTCGCTATAGCCAGCAGTACGCAGGCCGTAAATCCAGGCAATACCGTCACCAACCCGGGTGACAATACCGACCGACTCGATCTCCGGTCGCTTCTTCAGTTCGGCAATCGCCGCACGGATGTCGTCTGATAAGGTAGTAATCGACAAGTCGCTCATGTTATTCTGAACCTCTATTTATTCCTTTCCGTTGGTAGCTAGTGTCTTAAACTTCTTGAGCTCTCCCGCCACGCTCATGTCCAGCCGGTAGTCAACGAAGGCGAGTTGCACGCCGCCGACCACTGCCGGGTCCAGTTTCGAGGTAATGATAATGCGTTCGGCGTCTTTGTAGATGCTCCGCGCTTCGGCCTCAATGTCGCGGATGACTTGAGGCGAAAGCTCGTGAGCACTTGAC
>CAZPPY010000131.1:0-2328 GCA_964588575.1 uncultured Candidatus Saccharibacteria bacterium | reverse complement strand
TAGAAGAGGTGACAAGTGAGAATGCGTGGGTTTATTTCAAGCCGTACGATGAAGTGCTGGCGGCGGCGTATCTTGCATCAGGCGACTGGCGTGATAAAGCTGGCGCGTATGGTATACAAAGCGGTGCCGCGCCTATGATCGACCGTGTCACGGGTAACTTTGATACCGTCATAGGCTTGTCTACACATACGCTTGCTCCAATCTTAGTCCGACGAGGGATTCAAGCAAAGCCGGTTGATATAGATTCTCCTGTATTGACGCTTGTCAGTTGATATCGCGGCGGCGGAACGCAAGCCACGCGCATAGCATGAGCACACCAGTGGCAGCGAGCATGCCGATGGCTGCCCCCAGCGTAAAATGTCCCTGTAAAATATCGGCTGGGCGGTAGTAATGAAAGGGGAGGAGCTTTGCCGGCCAGCGAAGCCAGTCGACGGTCTGATCGAGTGAGCTGATGATATAGCTGGCCAGTGCGATCAGGACGGCGATGCCGACACTAATGGCGCGGCCGCTTCTTCCAACGGCAGTGAGCGCAAAGGCAATCGTGCCGAACAGGATTGCGAGAATCATTGCCATGAGTGTCGTGAGCAGGACGTTACCGAATGTGACGCCTTTAAACTGGATGAGTGCAACCTCGAGGCCGCCGGCAATGGCAAGCGTAACGCCGACCGCGCTGAGTAGAACCAGGCCTGCAATAGCCTTGCCGAACAGCAGCTTTGTGCGCGAAACGGGCCTGGCAAGCAGGAGCTCAATGGTCCGTTGTGACTCTTCGCGTGCAATCAGTGATGAACCGAGTGACATTGCCAGGAAGCTGAAGAGTAGCGGCAACAAGAGATAATATACCTGCGAGCTTAGGTAGCCTACCGGTGACAGGAAGTCACCCGTGTCCGTGAATAGTGCTTTCGCCGAAGCCGGAATATGCCGAAGCGACTGGTCTATCTCTGCGGCCTGATTCCTGAATGCCGGGTAGACGCTTAAATTAAGCGTAATGAATGCCAGAATGCCAACCGTCCACCATAATGCTGTCCAGCGACGCTGGCGTAATTCGTTTGCAACCAATATGGCAAGGTTGCCTTTACGCCATGATTCTGTCACGCGAAGCAGGTTATTCATTGCTGCCTTCCCGGTAAAAACTCAAAAATTCTTCTTCCAGATTAACTTCTCGCTGCTGGAAGCGCGTAACATCGTAGTGCGCTAATAATCCAAAGAACGGACGAAGTGCGGCCGCCGGGACGGCAATGCTGATATGGTGCTTGTCCGGACCGGGAGTGACCGTAGCGTTGCCCAGCTGCTTCAGGGCTTTGAGTGGCGCGGCGTCCATGAAAATAATGTCAAAGGTATGGGCGGCATGCTGCGCCAACTCTGCGAGACTTTGTTCGCGAATGAGCTGTCCCTCCCGGATGAAGCCGACACGATCACAAATGCGCTGTACTTCTGCTAGGTTGTGGCTACTAAAGAAGACGCTTGCACCCCTGTTCTTGGCTTCTTTTATGGCCTGAAAGAAAGTTTCCTGCATGAGCGGGTCGAGGCCGCTTGTCGGCTCATCAAGAATAAGTACTGCTGGCTGGTGCATGAGCGCCTGGATGATGCCGATCTTCTGGCGGTTGCCTTTGGAAAGAGTGCGAAGCGGTTTATGCAGCTCGGCTGCGAACGCCTCGGTCAGTTGGCCGAGGTAGGCAGGGTCGGGTAAGGGCTGGAGCGCCGCCATGTAGGCGAGGAACTGCTTACCGGTCATTTTGTCATAGAGTGCAACATCGCCCGCAAGATAGCCAACCTGCCGCTTCGCATCCACGCTTGCCACCACGATATCGTACCCTGCGATGCTGGCACTGCCGCTGGTCGGCTGGATGAAATTAAGCAATGTACGGATCGTGGTCGACTTTCCGGCGCCGTTGGCGCCGAGAAAGCCGTACACTTCGCCGGACTTCACGTTAAGCGAAATGTCTTTGATTGCATAGACCTGCGAGCCGGCATAGCGTTTGCTCAGATGATCGAGGGATAGCTGGATGTCTGATGGAGCCATTACCCATAGTATAATCCATTTGCTCGATAGCCCATCGGTCCAGTACGTTGCCTATCGGCCTAACAGGCAATACAATGAAACTATGCTAAAGCTTGTGCAGGTGGTATTGAGTTTTCAAGTAGTGCTGGTTGCTGCCTTCTCGTCGAGCAGTACTTATCAGCTGAACAGCTATGGTATTGGCCCTGGCGGTACGAACAGCTCCTCCTCATCGACCTACAAATTGCAAGGTAACGCCGGCGAGCAGACGAATGGAGCTACCGCTGGCAGCACAAAGACCGCCAACAACGGCGCCGTACAAACCGAACAGC
>CAZPPY010000130.1:1729-2334 GCA_964588575.1 uncultured Candidatus Saccharibacteria bacterium | reverse complement strand
GGCCCATTCGACGTAGGTATCTTTGCGCTCGCTTTGTACGTAGGGGCCGAATCTGCCTGGCTTGTCGGGACCTTCATCATAATCAATGCCAAGCCATTTGAGCGTTCCTCGAATGACATCATCGGCGCCGGCTACATAGCGAGCTTGATCAGTATCTTCGATGCGAAGGATAAATTTCCCGCCGGCGTGCTTGGCAATCAACCATGGAAAAAGCGCAGCGCGAGCATTACCAACGTGCATAAAGCCGGTTGGGCTGGGGGCAAAACGGGTTCGTACAGTCTTCATCAGGGGTATTATAGAGTAAGATGCCTATCCGGCAAAGAAGTCCGGCCGCGAAGCGGATCCCTTGCCTGGCGCGTGTTTCTGTTTGCTACGACTGCATCGAGGTGGCGATATTGACGATCTGGCTGGTGCTCAAGCTGCCGTCACTGACGAGTTTGTACCATATGCCGTTGCTCACCCAGGTGGCATTGTTCTTGCCGTACATGTAGAGTGTGTTGCCGCCGGAAGTAATTGTGTTGTAGGTGTCATTGTCGGGGTACACAAAATCACTGAGCAGTGTGGCGCTGTTCCAGTTGGACGCTGTTTGGGTGATCGTGAAGGCC
>CAZPPY010000130.1:0-1719 GCA_964588575.1 uncultured Candidatus Saccharibacteria bacterium | reverse complement strand
CGCGATGGATCGACGGCGCTCTTGTAGCTGATGGTGACGGTGCCGGGAGTATAGGCGAACGTGCCAAGGCTAAAGCCGGCCGGTTTCCAGGCAGGCATTGTAGCGGCGATACCGGCGCGCGACGACGCCAGGCGCAGCTGAATGCTGGCGACGTTCTGGTAGGCAACGAATCCGACGATTAGAAGAATGGCGAGCGTCGAAGCAGTAACACTAGTGATAGTGCGGAGACGATGGGATTTCTTTGTCCGGTGCTTTACAGGCATGGGCGGCTGCTTGTGGCTGTTGGCAGCGGCAAGTGCCCGCTCGAAAATATCCGTAGATGGCTGATGGGCAGGGTGTGCTGCTGCAGGCGCCGGTGCCTGTACTGGCGCCTGCGATGGTATTGCGGCCGGCCGGGTAACAGAGTTAGCAACGGCAAAACGGCTGATAAATTTGCTGCGGGCGACGGTGTGGGCACGCTTCATCCGGTCTTTGTCCACGTTATTGACCGAGTATTTCGGCATGATATCGAAATGGATCGCCGGAACCAGTGCGCCGGTGTGTGCAGCGGTCTTGGTACGGCGTTTTAGTGATGTATTGGGAGCGTGCACGACATGACGCATCAGCGTCGTCGAGTGTTGTTGCCGGTGCGGTTGGGTATGATGAGTTCCAGTGCGGCTAATGTCCATTACTTTTGGCGCCGGCTTTGGAGAAACAGAATGTGGTACAGCTGTGCGGGTGTCGTGCAAGTGATGGTCAATGGTTGTCCGGGTATGGTGGGCTGACGCAGGAGCGGTTGCATGATGATGCGTGGCGGGTTGCGCAAAGCCATCGACCGACTTTTTCGGTGATGGGTGCGATGGTTTGTTGCTGTCGGCAAGCAGTTTTCCGGTCATAGCATCATAACGCCTGCCATTCAGCTCCAGGACATGTGCGGTTTTTGTCACGTTTTTCGTTTACCCTCGTTGCTTAAGCAGAATAACCTTATCTTAAACCTTTTTCTATACCAGGTGCAAGAGTGTTCGACCGAAAGGCTGTATAATGGAGTTACTATTTTGATAAGCCTCCTATCAGTCGATAATCCGAGAATGAAATAAACATGGAAACAATGGACTTCATGGATCCAAAACGCCGCCGGCGGTACAATATTATGCTGTTCGTCGGGTATGGGCTGATTGGCTTTGCGCTGCTGCTTCTAACAGTCATCCTGCTGTTTGTGGCATACGGCTTTGGCTACCAGAATGGCCAAGTCATCCAAAACGGCTTGCTTTTTCTCTCCAGTACGCCGAATCCGGCGCAAATTTATGTCGATGGCAAGCAGTATAAGAGCGATACAAATACCAAGCTCGTACTGCCCTCCGGTACGTATGACTTTGTACTGAAACGATCCGGTTATCGGGATTGGGAACGGTCGATCGCCATCGACGGCGGAGCCGTACAGACCTACGCCTATCCGTTCTTTTTTCCGGATAATCTGACGACTAATACGCAGCGGGACTACGCGGCAGCGCCGGCGCTGGTGGCGCAAAGTCCCGATCGGCGGTGGTTGTTGGTTTCGCGTCCGAACTCTCTTACTTCTTTTGACCTGTACGACTTGAGTAACCCAAAGAAAGCACCGTCGACCGTCGACCTTCCTGATGCATTGCTGACATCAGCCACCTCATCGCAGGCGTTGCAGCTGGTTGAGTGGTCCGATGATAACGTGCATGTATTACTACGGCACGCCTATGATGGCAAAAC
>CAZPPY010000129.1:0-2358 GCA_964588575.1 uncultured Candidatus Saccharibacteria bacterium | reverse complement strand
CGCCGACCTTCGCGAGTCAGGCTCCATAGAACAAGATGCCGATATCGTAGCATTCATCTTCCGCGAAGACTATTACAACCCTGAAACCGAAAGAAAGCATATTACTGATATTTTAATTAAGAAGCATCGCAACGGCCCGACTGGCGGCATCGAACTTTACTTCGAAAGCGACAAACAACGCTACCGCTCGCTCAGCAAACGCGCCGACGACCCGTTCACCAGCCATGGGTAGGGTCGCTCGGCACCGCATGGTAGAATGAAGGCAAACATGAAAAAGCGCCGTTTTTCTGTATTAAGCCTTTGGCGTCCACTCAATTTGACCATTCTGGCTTGCATCGCTGCACTCGGACTCATGCTGTTTCGGCTTCAATCGCTGGCACCTGGCCTGAGCTCGCAAGAGCGGGCAATGCAAGCCTCCAGTGCATCGCTCCGTCTGATCCTTGATAACCCTATCAACGCACCGTTGAAACTGCTCCATTGGCTGTCTGCATTCGGACCAGTCCGCTATGATCTGCTGTTTGCGCGTTTGCCAAGTGTCATACTAGTAGTTGTCGGTGTTGCAATGCTCGCCTATATCCTCCATCGCTGGTACGGGCCGCGCAGCACATTGTTTGGGCTCGCGCTCTTCATTTGTGCACCATGGATACTGCACACCGGCCGGTTTGCTGGACCGGAAATCGCATATGTCGTAGGGACGCTCGCACTGCTCGCCATACACATAGGCCTACAGGATCATGAGGGCAACCGACTCATGATATATGCCTGGATGATTGTCAATGTCATCCTGTTGTTCGTACCAGGCTTTCTATGGTTTGTCCTGCTGAATGCAGTCTGGCAGGTATTTACCCTCGCCGCCGCATGGCGAACGCTCGAGGCGGTATGGGAAAAGATCACCTGGAGTGCGATTGCACTCCTTGGGGCAGGAATTGCCACCTATAGCATTATTAGATCGCCAAAATTACTCATGCCTTGGCTCGGATTGCCGGTGCAGATCGATATGCACACCATACGCGTGCTGCCATCACATGTCGTTGACACAGTGCTCGCCATCGCTTTCCGAGGGCCACATAAACCCGAACTATGGCTCGGACAGCTGCCACTGCTCGACCTCTTCCTGTTCGCTATGCTACTCGGCGGTATATTCTTTTACGCCACACACTGGCGCGCAGCACGCACGCAGCTACTTGGCAGCTACGTACTGCTTGGCATCATACTCGCCGCATTCGGCGTCGTCAGTATTGGTGTCTTCGTGCCCATTCTATATATTATTGCCATTGCCGGCATAGCATACATGCTCCACTTCTGGCTGGGTGTTTTTCCGCGCAACCCATTGGCGCGCGCCACCGGCATCGGCCTGGTCGGCCTCATCCTCACCTTATCTTGCGCGTACAGTTTGACACAGTATTTCATTGCGTGGCCGCATAATCCGGAAACACACGAAGCCTACCGCCAATAAAGACCACGACGGGCCAAGACACGCTAAGTTTGAGACGGTTCAAAAGCTTGCTACAATAAACAGTGCATTAGAAGGAGAACGTCATGAGTCGGTTTGACCAGGCAAAAATGCTTTTGAAAATGAAAAAGCTACAAAAAGAACTGCAGCATGAAGTTATCACGATTGAGGAAGGTGACGGTGCGGTAAAAGTCGAAATTACCGGCGATCAAAAGATCAAGAAAATTAAAATTGACCCAGCCTACGTCGACTTGGACGATATCGGCCAATTAGAGCGATGGATCGAAGATGCGGTGAAGCGCGCGATCCAGGAAAGCCAGCGCGTTGCAGCTGAAAAGATGCAACCGATGATGGGCGTCTTAGGCAATCTCGGACTGTAAAATCCTTTCATACGCGGTGAATGATTCTGTGCCTTATGATCGGATTTCCAATGCGTAAAGTATTTTAGTTGAGAGATTTAGAACTGCATGAAAATATTGCCTCAGGCACTTACGAATTTGATTGATGCGTTTGGTGCTTTACCGGGCGTCGGGCCGCGCACCGCTGAACGCTATGCATACTATCTGGTCAAGCGCGATGCCGACACGGCACTGAAGCTCGCCGACTCCTTGCATAATTTACAAGCCGGCATCGGCTACTGCCGAAAAACATTCGCGCTCGTCCCGGCAGGACAGGAGCTATCCGACTTATATACCGACCCGAGCCGCGATAAGAAAACAATTGCCGTCGTAGCCGAACCGTTCGACATCGTCGCGCTTGAAGCAACCGGACAGTATAAAGGCACATACCATGTGCTTGGTGGCCTTGTCTCGCCCATCGACGGCATCACACCCGACCAGCTGCACATCAACGCGCTTATTGAACGTATCGATGAGGATGCCGTAGATGAAATTATTCTCGCTACC
>CAZPPY010000128.1:0-2382 GCA_964588575.1 uncultured Candidatus Saccharibacteria bacterium | reverse complement strand
CTACTATTGGCAGAAATGATTGACCGGCTATATTTATATGATCTAGAGCAACTTGCAGATAATAAGTACTATGAAAGCCAAAACCTTATTAGCGCCGGAGTAAAGCAACTTTTTGACATGAATACGATTTATCATGAGATAAACAAAGGCATGGGATATGCATTGAGTAGCGGTGGTTTAAGTACTAATGTAACTTTTACACCCAACTATACAAAACAGGGCGCGGATTTACGCCGTATTCTTGATCAATATAAGTAAGGGGCTATATTTCAATCCATGATTCAGCCTGAACAAACTCTTGAAAACAATTTGATTACCCAACTCGTGGGGATGGGGTACGAGTAAGTCATGCTTTACATTTGCTTGACAGATGTAAAGCAAAACGTGTTATACTTAACATCATTAATCGGAATGTAAAGTATGGCTTTAGGTAAATTCGTACAGCAGACACAGGGCTACAAGGCCTTTGTCCCGGATGTGTTCCCGCCGCAGAAACTGTTGGAGTTCTCTCCGGATGTACAGCTGATGAATGCCGCTGCGACACTTGCTGTCGGCAAGCTGGACGGCCTGGCTCAACTTATTCCGGATATTGATTTCTTTACGCTGATGTATGTGCGTAAAGAGGCGGTGCTATCCAGCAATATAGAAGGCACTAAGGCGACGATGAACGACTCGCTTAAGGCTGATATACAGATCACCGAGGGGGTGCCGCGTGACGTTGAGAACATTCTGCACTATATCGATACCGTACACTACGGCTTGAAGAGGTTTGACGATATGCCGCTATCGATGAGGGTAGTACGTGAGCTTCACAACAAGCTTATGCAAGGTACGGTCGAAGGAGTTGGCAAGACCCCTGGGGAGTTTAGAAAGTCGCAGAACTGGATCGGTGGTACCCGGCCGGATAATGCCGACTTTGTGCCGCTACCACCGCACGAACTAAACCGTGCGCTCAGTGACCTAGAGAAGTTTATCAACGAACCTCAGCCGTATCCGCCACTAATCAAGACGGCGCTGATGCATGCTCAATTCGAGACAATCCACCCGTTTTTGGACGGCAATGGTCGAACTGGTCGGCTGCTGATTACGTTGCAGTTGTGTTACGACAAAATCATGGAGCACCCCATATTGTACTTGTCGGAATATTTTAAGCGGCACCGAGACGTGTATTTTGATCGTCTATCAGACTACCACAACAGAGGCGACGTAAGCCGCTGGGTCCTGTTTTTCCTAGAGGGGGTGAAGACAGTTGCAACCGAAGCCACTGAGACGTCCAAGGCTATTGTCAGGCTGCGTGAACGTGATATGGCGCGCATTCATAGCTTTGGTGGCAAGCAGTCGCCGTCGGCAGTCAAATTGCTAATGGGACTATTTCGTCAGCCGGTCATAGATATCGCAACGGCTCAGCGTGTCACAGGCCTATCAAGGCCTGCAGCCAACAGTTTAGTACAGCGTTTCGTTGATGCTCAGATTCTGAAGCAGACTGACGAATCTGTAACATACGGTCGCCAGTTCAGCTACAGCGACTACATAGACTTATTTACGGAGAAGAAATAGGATCGTTGCAGAACCCGGAGATCTATCCTCTAATGGATGGGGAGAATGTGAATTTGAGGGATTAAGCTATTTGAGGATCGTTTGGTTGGCTATCACGACCCACTCGTCTAGTGCTTTCAGGTGCTGCTGTTTGGCTTTCTTTTGCGTTCGGTAGCCTCTGTAGTTTGTGTCCATGAGGGAGCGCTTGAACCAGAGAGCGGCTATGACTATTACGACGCCGAATGGGCCGCTAACGATAATTATGATTATTGCCATAGCAATGTAGGGCACTTTTTCAAACATAAATCTTGTGAACTTTATGAACCACAGATTCCGCTTGTAGCTTCGTATATCTTTCGCCTTTTCTACAGGGCTATGCGCTGCGAATTCTCTCGGTATCTTTCGCAGCCTATGCTCGGAATAGCTATGAAACATAGCCCATACGATCAGCATTGCTATCCCTACTACCAACATGACCTACATTATATGGTACCAGCGCACTGTTGCAGTGCTGTCCGATACGTACTGCCGACTAAATAATCTATTCTTCTTTGCCGATATAGCCGGACGCCGCGGCGCCGATGGCTACTGCCCCGGCTGCGAGCAGTAGTTCTAGCTGGCGGGCATTGTCGGCGATAGTTTCACCGAATTGCTGTACAATGCGGACGGTATTCGGGCCGATATGCGCTACAGTGTCGGCAAAGTTGCCGATATCAGTACCTACAGTTTGTGCTACTTCAACAACGTGCGGTCCCCATTCCGGAGAAGTGACGCTGCCGACAAGCAGGGCAAGCGCACCAAGCGCAACGCCGACAGCGACCTTTACGCCGCGCGTATTGTTTGATT
>CAZPPY010000127.1:0-2399 GCA_964588575.1 uncultured Candidatus Saccharibacteria bacterium | reverse complement strand
GGGCGGCGAACGTATTTGCACCGAGCGCTACGAATGATCCGGAGGGTATTTGTGATACATCAGTCACTGGATGCGTGCATCGGCCGAGCGATACAGTCATCTGGCACGTCCATTGATTAAAGGCATACCAGCCGACAGGCATGCTAAGCAGCACGACGAATACCAACACACCGAGCGCAAAGCTTGGCCCCTTAGTATGGCTCGCTAACCACTTGATCAGATTGCGGACTTTTTCGTAGATAGATATCCGCGGCGTTTGCTGGGGCGGAGACGTAACAACACCACTATCTTTAAGAGAATGTTGAGTCATACCCTACTATATACCATAACTGCAATTATACTGCGAACATTTCAAATAGACTGCAGCTCGGAATCGGTCGTATTTATGCGACTTTCGAGCGCTCGTAGAGCGTCGATTCTGGGCTGGTTTTGTTCTGCCCAGAAGCGGGCCTGGCCACGCAATGTGTTGGCTTGCTCACGACGTAACTCACTGATCCGGCGCTCAAACCAGGGACGATGAAGCACTTTAGCTTTCGCCCTCAGCTGATCACCCAAAGCTATTTCGGCATCCAGCCGGTAATACTCATCATCGCCATCGAGCTCATCAGCCGTTTCAAATACCTGGCGCGGCTCATCCAATCCGGCAACCTCAGCTCGAATAACACTCAGAAGTTCGCCATAGTCACCGGCAGCTGCGCGCTCCCTGGCTTGCTGAAGCACCGCCAGCCGCAACTGCCAGTTAACGTGAGGTGCGATAGCCTCGATCGTATCCGCAGGCAGTTCAGACCAGGCGCTTTGGTATTGCCCGGCCGACTCCAGTTCCCGCGCCGCCTGGCTTACCCGCTCGTTCAGGAATTCCGCAAGAAGCGGGTCAAATCCCGCCGGTACGCTCCCTTGCTCGGTTGGCATAGTCTCCGCCATATACTAGGAAATTAACCACGCTGCACGAAACGACACAGTTACTATTCCGCTTGACAGGCAACGCACGCACAGCACAAATATCTACCTTTTCCGGCTGCTCGCAACATGATCGCCCAACCAGCGCGCGCTGGGACGGATGGTGCGCTTCATCGTTTTTCTATCCACGGCGATGAGGCCAAATTCCGGCCAGTACCCCTGCTCCCACTCAAAATTATCCAGTAAACTCCAGTGCAGGTATCCACGCAGGTCAACGCCGCTCTTGAGCGCCCGTTGCAAAGCAGCAACCGATTCCTCCAGCCACCACTTGCGGCTGGCATCTTTCGCATCAGCCAAACCATTTTCGGTGACCATGAGCGGTTTATGATAGCGCTGCCACGCGTCGGTCAAGATACCGCCCAGCCTCGATGGTTCCATATACCACCCCAAATCACTCTTGGGACTGTCCGGATTGTGCAGCCTGCCCCGCCAGCTAACGTACGACGTGAAATAATAATTGACACCGATAAAATCAAGCTGATCGTGAATACGATTCAGAAACCACCAGTTAGCCCCGTAACACATCGCACCTACAGCCAGGCGGTCAAGCACATTCCTCCGGCGGGCAGGGCGGATATCACTCAGGGCAAACGCGATACCCACCAAGAGTTTCGGTTTGAGCTGCTTCATAATCTGGTATGCATGGCGATGTGCCAGCACCAGGTGGTAATATACCCGCACCGCCTGCAAAGGACGGTGCCGGTTCGGCGGCCGGATGCCGCGAAGATAGCTTTCCGACATGTGTACATTCGGTTCGTTGAGCAGTGTCACATAGGTAAAATGTTCGCCCAACTCTGCGGTAACCTTTGCAACAAACCGCTCAAAATACTGTATGTTCCGCCGCTTTTCGAAATCACCTTTGTCGACAAACCAGACCGGCATCGTCCAGTGCCAGAGCGTCACGACCGGCTCGATACCTTGCCGCTGTAACTCCTGCAGGTACTGGCGGTAATGCGCTATCTCTTGCTCATTCCACTTCCCCTCCTCCGGTTCGATCCGCGACCATTCGATGCTAAACCGAAATGCATTCATATTGAGCTGTTTCAAGAGCGCAAAATCTTCTTTGTAGCGCCCGTAGTGCTCGACACCGTTGCCGGATATATAGTTTTCCGGCATGGAAGCCGCGTCCTTGATATTCGGCCAGCTGGGCATCCAGCCATATCGTTGCTCGGCGGTTGCAGCCAGCCGCGTCGCGTTTGCCTGCTCCCACTTTGTCCAGTGGTTATAGTTCCCACCCTCGACTTGATGCGCCGCAGTGCTGGCGCCCCATAGAAAGTTTTTAGGAAATGCCTGCTGCTTCATGCCTGCATTGTACAAGAGGTTTGTATTTTTAGAATAAATTCGGTATAATCACCCCTGTTGTTGCGATTCTGCAACTAACGCAAAATTCCAATCCAAGGAGCGTAAGCGACTGAATGGAATTTTTAGAGGACGAACCTAGG
>CAZPPY010000126.1:0-2429 GCA_964588575.1 uncultured Candidatus Saccharibacteria bacterium | reverse complement strand
AGCAGGCCAAACAGGTGTTTCTTATACTATCTCGTTCAAGACAGCAACTGCCGGGGTCATCGAAGGTATTGTTGTCAACTTCTGTGATGACAATCCACTGATTGGCAACAGTTGTTCCTGGACATCTGGTCAGTCCCTGAGCATTGCAAGCGCTACGTTCACGAGTATCACGGGTACGCCTGATACGACTATTGGCGCGAGCAACTGGCAGATCAGTTCTAACGCCAACAGCGCATCAGCCGGAAATGGCGTCATCCTAGCTTTGACTGACAGTAACGCTGCAGAAAACTCCTCTATTGGATCGAATACCACAATCACGGCTGTTATCGGCGGTATTACTAACCCAAATTACACTTCATGTGGATCGCCTGATACACATCCGAACTGTTCATTCTATGCCCGTATCTTGACATACACCACTACCGGTGGCGCAACCGGATACGCTTCACAAACGCTTGGTTCGCCAACAGATGCTGGTGGCGTAGCACTTGAGACTTCTAGCGCCATTAGTATTACTGCAAACGTCATGGAACAACTCACGTTCTGTGTATCAGCCAATATTGCCTTAGTGAATGGCACCAATCGTTGTAACTCAGGCGGCGGCGTGCTAACTGCGCCAACACTTACGATTGGTCATGGCTCACCTACCTCTGCAATTGACTCAACCGCAGTCGATGCTCAAAGTGCATATACTCAGCTCTCAACCAACGCAAGCGTTGGGTTCGTTGTCCGAATGAAGACTTCATACGCTAGCTGTGCGGGTCTCAGTAAGGATAATGGTACAACGTGTGGTATCCCGCCTTCGGGTAGTGGTACGACACCTGCGAAGATGGTTGCTGGTACTGCGGCATACGGAATGTGTGTTGTCGCAGGCGCAAACACAGCCCCTGATGCACCATATGACGGCGTAGGTGCTGGTTCGTCAGCATGCACAGACGCAACGACACCAAACGCAAACACCTACTATGGCATGGATAATACTGGTGGTACTGGCGTCTTCGGAACGTATGGTAGTCAGATTTTCCATAATGCAAATACCCCGGCGGCAGTCGATAAGGAAAACAACACCCTTAGCTTTGCGGCAACCGCAGCATTAACAACGCCAGCCGGTATATATAAGACCACTGAATCGTTGATCGCTACTGGCACATTCTAAAGGTTATACTGAATGAATGAGCCGAGCAGTAAGAAGCACTCGTAATCTCCAATACTCCCGTCTGCTATTAATAGTCCCACTTATTCTAGTGGGGCTATTGTATTTCTCGCGTGCGTATGGAGTCGATTTGCTTCGACGCAGTGTTACGATGAGCGATAGTCAGACAAGTGCCGTTACAATATATAAGGTTGCATTTGATTTGCCCGGGTCTGAAACCCTGGGATCGATTAAGATCGAATTCTGCTCCGATACACCATTCGTGGGAGCTCCATGCACTCCACCTACAGGACTTGACCTTTCGGGCGCAGCATTGAGTAGTCAGGTAGGTGAGACAGGTTTTTCAATTTTGGGTTCGGCTACAACTGCAAACTCAATTGTCTTGACGCGTAGTGCGTCGGCTACCACAGCAACTAGCGTGTCTTACGAATTGGCAAATATTGTTAATCCATCGGTCGAAGGCACGTTCTATGGTCGACTACAGACTTTCGCGTCTACAGATGCAACAAGCTCAGAAAATGAACGGGGTGGTCTTGCACTAAGTGTAAATGCTCCAATACAGATCAGCACCTATGTACCTCCCTACCTCTTATTCTGCGTAGGAGTAACAATATCTGGATTTGATTGCGCGAATGCATCAGGCGATTACGTAAACTTCGGGAACCTAAGTAGTAGCTCAACGAGTAGTGGTACAACGCAAATGCTCACTGCGACTAATGCTGGCAATGGTTTTAACATAACGGTCAATGGAAATACAATGATCTCCGGTACGAACGTTATTCCTGGTATTGCCGCGCCTGATGTGTCGCGCCCGGGAACAGCACAGTTTGGCACGAATCTAGTCGGAAATACATCGCCGACAGTAGGTGCAGATCCTATTGGCGGTGGGAATGCTACGCCGGCAGCGGGCTATGATACGCCAAATTTTTATAAGTTTGCTCCCGGTGATATTATTGCAACCGATACAGATACAGACGCGTATCGTCTCTTCACTAATAGCTATATCGTTAATATTCCAAAAGGCCAGGCGGTCGGTGTATATGTTGCAACGCTTACCTACATTTGTTTGGCAAACTTCTAGCGGTTTGTTACCATAGGGATATCTAATTTTAACGGAGTGGTAATAACGTATGTTCATGCGAAGGCGGACTGAGCTGCTGGGGGGCGCCATAACTAGTGTAGTGTTAATAGTTGCTGCAATCTTGCCCAGTGCCTCAGCTGTGGCCGCCGAGAGCGGAAGCGGACTGAGGATCTCACCTGTTACGACAAATCTTAC
>CAZPPY010000125.1:0-2433 GCA_964588575.1 uncultured Candidatus Saccharibacteria bacterium | reverse complement strand
TTGATCTGCTCCAGCTTCAATGTATTGCCACTGGCATCTTGCGCTTGGTTGTAGGTTATATTTTGCACGCGGGAATATGCGTCGTACGTCATAGTGGCGTAGGTGGTGCTGTTGACCGAATACGTTGTCGGGCGGTCATAGCTGTCGTAGGTATAGCTTTCGGTACCGAGCGGCGAAGTCTTGCTAGTCAGGCGGTCAAGATTGTCATAGGTAGCAGTCGAAACATTGCCGAATTGATCGGTGGCGCTAACGGATCGGCCGAGCAGGTCAATCTCCGAAATGGTTGCGCCCGCAACGCTATCTACCGTTTGAACTTTCAGTGGCGAACCCTGGTACGCATAGTCCGTTGTGATGGTTCTGCCCGGCCGGCCGTTGATGTCCGGCACGCTTTGTTGCGCAACTCGGCCGCGAGCATCGTATGTCGTACAAGTCCAGGGATCGGTATTATAGCGGCTGGCAACAGGACGGCCGGCATCGTCGTAGATGGTCTCTGTCGTGCGGCCGGTTTGCGAGCCGGCGCCGCCGGGATCCGGTTCCGTGCGTAATTTCAGCATACCGCCTTCATGGTAGGCTTCTACAGCTTGCGTGCATGGATTATCTACTGTGTCAGTCGAACCATAATAGGCATACGTCGCCGTCGCGCCGCCAGGCAGTGTCTTGCTCGTCTGACGCAGGTAGCCGCCAGAGCCTGGCGCTTCGTAGGCAGCACTGGCGGTCAGATTCAGCCCGCCTGGATCCACGCTCACATTTTGAGCAAGCCCGAGCTCCGGAGTGCTCCCGTAGTTGGTTGACATTACTGCGTCGCCGATTTGTGCGTCGAACATTTTCGTCGATGTCACAAGGTTATATGCGGGTGAAAGCTGTGCAGATATATCAGCCTGTTCGCTGCCGCTTGGCGGCGTCATGAACAACTGGCCGAATACACGTCCCGTCGTGCCGGTCTTGTAAATTTCAACGCTATAATCTACCCATTGTCCGGCAGTCGGGTTATTGTATGTACCAGCAGGGCTGTACCGTTCGGCACCATCAACCCAGTCATTAATGATGCGCGTATTGCCTACATATATCCGCGCACCATCGCTATGCCAGAGTCGGAAGCTGTAGGTACCAGCTTGAGCAAGGTATACCTTGCCGGTTGCCCGGATTGCCAGGCCATTTACCGGTGTCACGCCTCCAGTCGTCAAGTCGATACTATAAGAAGCGTATGGAACGTTATTGAAGCCTGTCACATGAAGTTTTGGCGAACCAGTCAGATTCTTGTTGTCGAATATAGCAATGCCAAGGCCGCGAATGCTTTCATCGTAATTTGTCTGGCTGTGCGGTACTTGAGACACATATGATGCGAGCGGCTTGCGGTCACTACCATACCATGCAGCCGGCGCGGGGCCGTAACTGTCGGTTGCTCGATCAAAGCCATCATATATCCAGGTGGACTTCATGCCAGTCGGATCGGTTGTGCTGTAGAGCAGGTCCTTCACCGAATCCCACGCGCTGGTTGACGCAAGGTTTGCTTTATCGACAACTTTGGTCGTGCGGAAGAGATTGTCGTACTCTACGCGCTCGGTGAAACCATTCGGCTCAGTTGCACCAGTGATGTGCTCCTGAGTTGCGCCTGCGTAGCTGCCATCAATTGCGGCGGGCAAATATTCATATGTCTTCTGCTGGCGGTTTGCGCCTACTATCGCCGCTGGAAGCATCACGCCGCTCACGCGGCCGATATTGTCATAGTCAATTTGGGTTAATTCTGTTCCATCTGCACTACGGATGCCGGCATTGACTGCATCACTCGCAAGGCTGTCGCGAATACCAACGACGCGGCCAAGCGTATCGTACTGATAGTCGGTCGTGTCGTTGCCGGGTTTGACGATACGTGCTAGATACCCGCTCAGGTAATAGAAATATGTCGCACGGCCGTCATTTGTCTGTACGGCACAGAGCATACCGGTTGGCGCATTGGCATCGAAACCGGACGGTGCGCTGCCGCATTGTGCATCGCCACTGTAATAGCCCTTTGCGTAGCGACTACTGTCGATGCCGTCGGTAATTTGCGTAATTTTGGCCGGAGAACCCGAGTAGCTGTACTTCAGAGCGGCTGGATGCCGGTCATCGACCGGCACGGTCACCGATGTCAGCACGCCCGCTAAGCTGAAAACATAAGTACGGCCGTCGACATCCTGCAAGGTATACGTCCCATCAGCATTAACAAGAAGGGTGCCGTCTTCGTTAACAGGCGGCTTGTAGGCCGTACCCGTCCAGGTATATTCATGGGTATAGCCCGTGGAGTCCGCCAGAATAGCGCTGTTTTTATTGACAGTCAGACGGTCGTAGCTCAGGCTGCCGTCAGGATCGATACCGAGACTCCAGCCGTTCGGTACAACTTGCGCCTGCGGCGACAGCCAGGAAGACGGAATAATTTGCTCGGTAACTGCGCCC
>CAZPPY010000124.1:0-2478 GCA_964588575.1 uncultured Candidatus Saccharibacteria bacterium | reverse complement strand
TTGAATTCAAACTTTACGATGCCGCTACCAGTGGTACGAACCTCTGGACTGAAACATACACGTGGAATAGTGGCTCTGGTTCTTGTACTGGTCCGCTGGGTAGCAACGACTGCCGTGTTCGTGTTGCCAACGGCTACCTGACTGTTAATCTCGGCAGCCAAACGGCCTTTGGCGCAATCAACTGGAACCAACACATGTGGCTGACTATGAACATAGGTGGTACTGCTACATCCGGGACCTACCCAACTATGGGTGATGGCGAAATGGCACCGCGTATCCAATTGACTGCGGTGCCATACGCCTTCCAGGCAAGTACGCTATCCCAGACTGATGGCAGCGGCAACGTTGGCACGCTGAAGTTTGATACCACCGCGAATAACCCTGCGATCCTCCTGCCTGATGCTTCTGGCACGGTTTGTCTGCAGAGCTCAAGCTCATGTGGTTTTGCTACTGGGTCCGGATCAGCATTCTTGCAAGGAGGCAATTCGTTTGGTTCCCAGGCAGAGCTCGGTACTAACGATACTAACAGTCTGGCTATCCGCACGAACAATGCTGACCGGCTGATCATTGATACGTTGGGCAATCTCCAACTTCAGCAGGCAAGCACCTTCAATATTGCGAGTGCTGCTGCTGGTATAACCCTTACTATCCAGGGCGGTACGGCAACTTCCGGTACTAATACCGGTGGTAACCTCCTGCTGCAGGGCGGTGCTGGCGCAAGCACTGGCGCGAGCGGTTCCGTGATCGTAAAGTCGAACACAAACAACTCAACGAGCGCGTTCCAGGTGCAGAATGCGAGCGGGGTAGCACTCCTAAACGCAGATACAGCTAACAGTACGGTAACGATACGATCAGGCAGCGACTTCAAGACTCTTGGGTCCGAACTATATAGCGGCGACTTCAGCGTTGCTGGCTCAAAGTGGACTGGCGTAACGAATACGGCTTGCGGTACGAGCGGCTGGTATGTAGGCGTTGCCACTCAGGCGCAGCACTGTGCCAATGCCAGCAATACAACCGACCTAGTCAATACAAGCGTAGCAATTATGCCTGGCACGGGCTACCAAATACGTTTCGTTTTGACCGGAACCTGCGGCGGGCAGTTCGACTATTTGGATATATACGTGGGCGGCACGTACCTTGGTACGGTCACGGATGACTGTGGTGGTGATACATACACGTATGCCGGCACGGCAACTAATAGTGACGGGCTGACATTTGACCCATGGACCGGTATGTGGCCGGGGACAGTCAGCTCAATCTCGATCAAGGCGCTGTCGGGTACGCTGAACCCAACACTTGCAGTTCAAAACCTCGACGGCAGCGCTAATCTTGAAGTACGGGTAAGCAATGTCGGCAGCAATAGCAATATGTTCATCGGCACTTCCAGTGGCATGAATAATATTGATGGCATACGTAATCTGGGTATTGGTGCTGATGCTCTGCAGGGTAATACGGATGGGAGTTTCAATACGGCACTTGGGGACAGCGCATTACGCACCAATTCGACCGGAAGTAACAACACGGCGATTGGACGAGACGCCTTGTGGAGTAATTCGATTGGTACCCGAAACACCGCCATAGGAAGCGAAGCTTTGTCGGGCAACACAGTGGGTGATTACAACGCTGCACTGGGTTACGATGCCCTGGAAGCTAACACTATGGGGCGCGAAAACACTGCGATAGGCACATGGTCGCTTCTTGGTAACTTAACGGGTAACTACAATACAGCACTTGGCGCGGCTGCCCTGGAGCAAAGCGTCAGCGGTCACAACAATACCTCAATTGGCGATTCGTCTCTTAACAATAATACGACCGGTGGCAACAATACTGCGTTAGGGTACCAAGCGGGCTATAGCAACATTACAGGCAGTGGCAATATAGCTATTGGTTATAACGCTGGCAACTGCGACAGTGTCAATACAAGTTTCTGCACCCTGTCGACGCTGCAAAACGCAACTACCATCGGCGCCTACGCCCAAGTACAAGCCAATAACAGCATTGTTCTCGGGAGTGTCGATACAGCAACCAATGTAGGCATTGGCATCACAGTGCCTAGCAATATGTTTAGCGTTAGCCCGCTTGCTTATCAAACAGGCACTGCGACCCGAACAAACAGCAGTACCACATTGGTTGGGACGGGCACGACATGGACAAGTGCAATGACCGGCGACATCATTGTCTTCGCAGATGGCACCACGAACTACGTCGCCAGCTTCACTGATCCCACGCACATCACGATGGCTAATACGTATACCGGAACGACCGATGTCTCGCCAGTACATTACCGCTTCCATCACCAAGCACTTGACGTTACAAGTGCCGGATTAGTGGGTATAGGCCAGAATAACCCTGATGCAGCGTTATCGGTACGCCAGGCGAACCAGAACGCCGTTATCAATATATATGGAGCAAGCGGCTCACCAGACTACGGCATTATTCAAGTCTCGAGCCAGGGCAGCCTGACAAATGCTTCGAACC
>CAZPPY010000123.1:0-2548 GCA_964588575.1 uncultured Candidatus Saccharibacteria bacterium | reverse complement strand
GTTGCCGGAGATATCACCGCTACTTTCACCAAAGGTGTGAGCATTGTTTGCCCTCCTGGAACTACCCACAGCACTGTACTGTGAATCTAACATCTTTATAACATATTACTTACAGTAATACAATTTCCGTTATGAAAAATCCGCACGGCGGTGAGGTACTGGCTTTGTAGTGCCAATATGGTTCCTCCCGCTGTGCGGTGGGGTTCCGGAGTTTATCCGGTGTTGTCAGTACGAACGCGTGTCAAGCTCTCTTCGGGGGCATGAGCTCATTAATCGGAATGCCGAGTTTATTGATGGCGTCATCACGATCGACTACGATAGGCGTGCACCCAGGATACTGAATAGTAACCAGTGTGCGCGTGATGCTTTCGCTCTTGTCCCAGTCGTAGAACTCTTTTGGTGACCCAACGACGACTCGGGTGCCGGTCTCGGCGTTCAGGATTTCGTTATGCCAGCCGGCCTCATTGCTTTTATGATCGAGTAGCTCAACAACGACCCACGATGCAGCCATGCTTCACCTCCGTAGCACAAAACAACAAACTCTCCCATTCGGGCGAGTTAGCTACATTATATAATCTTTATAACTTTATTACAACGCATGCTGTATAACGACGAGGGGGATAGGGAATAAAGGGGGTAAGCATCGCGTATGGAGTAGTTGTTTGGTTGGCTAGGCCGACCGATAACATCTACCGCATACGCGATCGCAGGGCCTTGTAAGACACCTTGACCGTCCACGCCGAGTTGCTTAAGCTCGTTAAAACGTGCGTCTACCTGGTCAGGGGATTCGGCATACTGCAAGCCCGCATATCTATTACGACGAATACATTGTCAGTGAGAACAACTCCATCGTAACGAGAATGCGCTTCCCGAAAGTCTAGACTATCGAGGAAGAGGTTGAACCTGGTTTTACCCAGCGACGTACCCGACATTTACATGTCCAGGGCAAGAATTTCTATCACTTGGTCACCACTTGATGCCATAGAAATTCAGATCCGTGAGTAGACTACTCTTCAACCCAAACTTATTGCAGCAGCTACCTGCTATTCCACGTCATAACAGTCGATTTCTCACACTATCATGCAGGAACTTTGCATGATTATACACTAATATCTGTATAAGTCAACCTAAATACCACATTTTCATAGAAAGTAAAAGCGCGTGGTTGGAAAAGAGTTGGGGTTGATTCATCCTGGTGGATGACCCGTTCTCGTTTTCCGCGCACGCGCGTAAAAATATATAGCAGATCCCTAGAGTATCCCATCCGTGTCATTGGCGACACTTCTGATGCGTCCACGCGGACCTCAGGGGTAAGTTTGGGCGGTATCCGTCTTACGGCTCGAAGTGCACTTGCACCAAGGCCAGCGAAGGCTCTGGACGACCGAAGTTGTCAGAGCTGAAGTGGTGGGAGTTATTTGCCGTTTAGACAAACGTGGACACCCACTTGATCCTCAAGGGATCGCACTCGATTCCATCCCGAAACTCATCTGCCTCGCCAGCAGCTTTTAACATTGCTGCCTGTGGCGACCAATTGTCGGCGACAATTATAACCGTGTAGCCGTATCGTTGGCTCACCCTATGGTCCTCGGTTATGTTGTCATTACACTGAGTCTCACTTGAGTTGTTAGGCTCAAATGGTTCCTCGAGACTGGATGGCTAGCTCCCCGGAAATCCTTCCCAGGTTTTTGGACATGAGCAGCGAACTGCACCTGACCTCAAAGCTAGTAGGGTAGCCTCCCTCAGCGTAACTTCCGACATCGTCTATTAACGAATGTATGTGAATATACAACTATATATTATTATTGTCAATACTTTTTGTAATAATTTCGTATAAAAGAAAATGGCCGCATGGCGGAAAGTGGTCGTAAGACCAACTTTTGCCATGCGGCCGGGGTTTCAGTTCGGTTGATTAACTGGGAATAGCTCGTCGAGTCGAGGATCGATCCAGACGCTGCCTCTGCCAACGGTCGCCTTAGCGATCGCGGCTCGGCCCGCATCAGCACGTGACACGTGAACATAGTGGGAGTTCCTATACCGCACGAGGCAATCAGAGTTGCCGCTTGGCGAGGAATCGGGGATAACTATGTCGCCGATCAGACGGATGGGAATGATTACCCATGTGCCTTGCTTGACATCGCGGAGTACTACCGGCGCCTCAGAGTATCGGGCCATTGTGCCTTTGCCTCCCTCACTGAACGTTCGTCTCAAACGAACACGAGAAGTATATTACAACTTTATAACGAATAAGTCAAATAAGTTGCTATAGCTCGATGGCCGTCATGCTCAGCGCATGGACGCGGCTGTGGGATGGCAAGTGGATTGCATCTTTCAATCCAAGCGCATAGCGGGCAAGGGCGGCCGGGACGATGAGCATTTGTGGATCAGCTTCGGCCGAACGGTAGTAAACCCTGCTGTCGAGGCTATCTGCTGCCGTTGGCGCAATTTCCAGAGAGACGCTGGTAATACGCTCCGGGTGAAGGCCCCATTCAGCCGACGCGGCACGCCAGATATCGGCAAGCGGATCGTCGTCTTGAGGGGTAAAGTTTGG
>CAZPPY010000122.1:0-2597 GCA_964588575.1 uncultured Candidatus Saccharibacteria bacterium | reverse complement strand
GCAGGGATAGTGAAGCGGTCAAACACGGCAGACTGTAAATCTGTTGGCTCAGCCTTCGGGGGTTCGAATCCCTCTCCCTGCACCAATGAAAATGCCCGCCGAAAGGTGGGCGTTTTCATTGGCTGAGAACGACTCGAAACACCGATGGAGCCTTCGGGGTGAGAGTTGCCAGTGGCAATTCTCAAGGCAACCTTCTCTTGAAAACTTGTTTTCAAAGATGAAGTTGCCGGCTCGCCGAAGGTGAGTTGAATTCTGGCCCATAATAATGAAGGCCGGTCTCCCGTTCCTACAGGAACGGAATACAATTTGAGCCTCATCCGTACACAGAGCTTGCTATAATAGTGCGATGGACCTAAACAGAGAACAGATTGCATGGAGCCGCATTGGTGCTTTCTTTCCGGCAGTTCTTGAGCTGTCGCAGGATATGCGTATATTCGCACTCCGTGACAAAATAAAATATCTCCCGGCAGTAATGCCAGAAATTTTAGCGGAAGTAGATGTTGATGAATCTACGCAGCGTGAATTACTACAACGGGCTGAACCGCTTGCTTCCTGGCTTGCGGGCGAACCGACTAGGACTGTTTCAGACGCGCTGGGTATGGATGATGCGAACTTCTGGAATGAATTTTATCGCTGGAAAGACAGTGTTGCGGAGACGATTGGCACGGTAGCCGTGCGGACACTCCTGGCATATTCTCCTGACAGCGAAGACTAAGCATACACAGATCCTGTAGCTGACGTTCTCGCATAGGTTTGGTAGTATATCGTCATGTACCAACCAAGTTTGCTGTTTGACCGTACACCAGAGGAGCGAAACGATCCATTTCTTTCATGGCAACGGCCAGATCAAGCGTTCTTCGCCTCCGGCGCGTGCCATATCCTGGCCGAGCTGTTTCGCCAGCTCCATAACGGTGAAGGATACGATATGATACACCTGAAGCCGGCACCAGGCATGCCGGGTAATCACGTGTACGCTAGCAACGGCATCTGGGCATTCGATCACAGCGGCTGGACACTCGAAGCGGAGCTGCTGGAAACGACCGAAAAAGCCTATACAGAACGCTACTCCCGCTGGACCTATGAACGAATAATTGTCAGCGAAGACCTTGAGGCATTTTGCCACAATAATAACCACCGTCTGCCGTGGCAGTACGCATATTTGCCATGGGAAAGGGCATACACCTATATGAAGCAGTTCCCGGCAGTGCCACCGGATACTGTGGAACAGGACTAATCGTGCGGACTCTCACTTGTCGAACGTATTTTTAGAAACGCACCGCGCTGGATTTGACGAACCCGCTCACGGCTAATTTTCATCTCTTTGCCAATTTCTTCAAGCTTCAATTCACGACCATCGAGCAATCCGTACCGGAGTGCCAGCGCCAGCCGCTCCCGGTCATTTAGTCCCGCCCGGTCAAAGGCCTGCTGCAGCCACAATGCATCATCTGACTGATCAATGTTTTTTTCCAGTTCGATGTCGCTATCCGGAGCAGGAATTAAATCACCAACCTCAGCACTATTTTCATTTTCGTCCTTGCTGTGAACGTTCAGGGACGCCACTGAGCGGGCAGCCAGTGCGCGAAGTTTGGCAACCTCCTCGAGGTCTTTGCCGCTTGCATCTGCAATTTCTTCGTCACTCGGATCGTAGCCCAGCTGCTGTTCAAGTTCGGTTTGCACGCGTTTGAATGTGTATACATCGGTTTGTACATGCACCGGCAGCCCAAGCGTATAGCCGGTTTCTATAATCTGGCGGGATATGCCTTGCCGAATCCAATTATAGGCAACAGTCGACACTTTATTGCCAAGTCTTGGTAATATGCGGCGAATTCCTTTACTGAGGCCGATATTGCCTTCATGAATCAGATCAAGCAGCGGCAGTTCGCTCAGGCCGATATATTTCTTCGCCAATGACACAACCAGGCGAAGATTTGAAAGATACAACCGCTGGTATGCGATTGTCGCGTCTATAAATATGGCCTGCTGATCTGGAGTAAGTGCAGCAGAGTCAAAGCGTTCAAGTGACTTATACAGGGCGACTGCTTCATCAAGTGCCTGCAGGAACATGCGCTCCTGTGCGGCATCCAATAGTGGATAGTGGTTAATTTCTTCGAGGTAATCGCTCGTTGCGCTGTCACTCGGCTCCATTCGACTTGAATCGCGCCAGGCATTGGCAGCTGCGGCAACCTTGTGATGCCCTCCATATGCTTGCACCACCGAAAGGATAATCTGTTCACGCTCACGCATTTCTGCCTGCCGGGCACTCTTTTCTTCCTCTGGAATTGCGAGCTTCGCACCCTGCGTATCAGACCAAATTTCACTGCTGTCGGTACCGGCGACGCTTAGAGAATGAGGAGACATCGGCGATTCCAACGAAAATTCGCCCGCGACAGGGATTGCTTGAAGAAGATACTCATCCTCGTGTAAACTGACACGCTCCGCACTCATGATCTGTATAAATTATTTCATACAGTACCATCGACAGCAAATCTATATGCCGGTTAGGCTTGAGTAAACCGGCATTCCTTTGTAAAATACATCTGATTTGCCGCGATAGCTCAGTTGGTAGAGCGCATCCATGGTAAGGATGAGGTCTCGGG
>CAZPPY010000121.1:0-2614 GCA_964588575.1 uncultured Candidatus Saccharibacteria bacterium | reverse complement strand
CCAAGTTTTGATGTATATAATTGCTCATAACGCCGGTGTACCGTAGGCTCACCGCGGCGCAGATCAGATTTGTCGGTTACATCATCCAGGATAAGAATGTAGCTTTGTAGCAGCTCCATAACTAACGCCAACTTTTGCCCGTTTTCACTGAGTTCCTGTCCGGTTACGTGGTCATATGTCAGGGCAGCCAGCGCACCGCGCACCCGCTTACCGGGCCGTAAGGTAAACTCTCTGATGAGGTCAAGCGCTTGCCGGGCAATCGGTGGTAACTCATTGTCGGCAAACGATTGCGGAAGAACTTTGAAATATGCCTCAAGCGAGTGATTAATTGCCTGCTTATAACGTTCAAATACAGCAAGCGACTGTTGTGACGGCAAATTGTGCGTTGGCATAGCGAGCGACCTAGACGGTCATAATTTCCGTCTCTTTGGTTTTAGCCGCAGCCTCTGCTTCGCTCCGCGCCCGAACCATAGCGTCTTCGACTTGCTTTTCAAGTCGCTTTGCGTCATCTTCGCCAACTGTTTTGTCTTTTTTTGCTTTATCAATTGCATCCATTGCTTCATGGCGAACGTTCCGCAAAGAGACCATGCATTCTTCCTGTTTTTGTGAAATCACTTTCGTGAGATCACGGCGTCGTTCCTCGTTCAGCGGCGGAATCGGCACGCGCACCACACGACCATCGTCAGCTGGGTTCAAACCGAGTGATGGATTGTTGCGAATCGCGCTGGCAATCGCCTGGAGGTTACTCGGGTCAAACGGTGTAATCTGCAGCATTTGTGCATCAGCTGCGGTTACCGTCGCCGCCTGGTTGAGGGGCATCTGTGTGCCATACGCCTCGACCATGACCCCGTCCAGCATGCCCGAGTGCGCCCGGCCCGTCCGTAATTTCTTTAATGCATCTTGAAAATGTGCGACCGCCGCCCGAAACTTCTGGTCGGCCTCATTGACAACCTGATTAGGACTCATACTATTCCTCTGTTAGTTGTGTTGCCATTATAACGAAAAGCGGCAGCCTTTCCTACCGCCGCTTTCCTGGAATGCATATACTTAGGCAACTTCGCCAAGCGCCATACGAGCAAAGCGCCGGACGACGATATTTTCACCGAGGCGGGCAATATGCTCTTTGACAAACTCACCAACTGTCTGGTCAGGATTCTTGACGAATGGTTGGTCCATGAAGCATTTTTCAGCAAAATACTTCTTCACCTGGCCATCAACAATCTTTTCAACCATTGCTTCCGGCTTGCCTTCCGCTTTTGCTTTTTCGCTAAATTCAGCTGCTACCGCATCACGCGCTTCCGCCGGAACGTCGTCGATGCTGACATATTCCGGGCTGGCCGCAGCAATATGCATTGCCAAATCTTTTACCAAACTGGTAAATATTTCGTTGCGTGCCACAAAATCAGTTTCGCAATTCACTTCGACAAGTACACCAATGCGGTTATCGTGGTTGTAGGTGCCGATCAGCCCGGCGCGGGCTTCGCGCTCACCACGCTTCTCTGCTTTGGTCAGGCCTTTTTTGCGCATAGCTGCCAGGGCCGTATCGAAATCACCGTTCGCTTCTTCCAGCGCCGCCTTGGCATCAGTCAGACCAACGCCAGTCAGGTCCTTGAGGCGCTTTACGAGTGCAATATCTACTGCCATAAAGTATGTTCCTCCTGCTTTTTAGGCCGCTACTTTTTCTTTATCTTCAGCCGGCTTTTTGGCCTTTGCTTTTCCTTCCATAACCGCCGCTTTCATGTAGTCAGCCATCAGCTGTACTGTTTTGATTGCGTCATCATTTGAAGGGACAGGATACGTTACCTGCATCGGGTCGGCGTTTGTATCGACAAGCGCGACGATTGGCAAGCCCATCTTGCGGGCTTCGCGCACTGCGTTTATGTCAGTAACCATGTCAAAGACCACGACGGCGCCCGGCCGGCTATTCATGTCTTTGATACCACCGTACAAAGCATTCATCTGATCAATCTCTTCCTGGAAACGCTGCACCTCAAGTTTGTTGTACTTGTTGGCCAATTCGCCGGAAGCCATGCGGTTCTCCAGGTCCTTCAGATGTTTCACGCGGCCGCCAATAGTGTTCCAGTTCGTCAGCATACCGCCAAGCCAGCGCTCCGTAACAAACGGCATGCCGGTCTCTTCGGCCAATTGCTTGATAATATCCTGCATCTGGCGCTTGGTGCCAACGAAGAGCACTTGCTTGCCGGCGGCACTTGTCTGTGACAGAAAATCCAAGGCTGTATTCAGCCGTTCGACTGTCTGCACCAAGTCGATAATATGCGTGCCGTTACGCTTGCCGTAAATGAATGGCGCCATTTTGGGGTGCCAACGGCTGGTTTTATGCCCAAAATGAGCACCGGCTTCTAAGAGTTTTTTAATGTCTACTTCAACAGCAGCCATAACTTAATAAATCCTTTCTCTTCGGCTCGGGCACTCTATGTCAGCTTGTCTCTGCTGGCGGAGTTGTTGCCAGATAGACGCCAAGCGGCGTGCGATCTGGAGGATTACTGCCCTACCTGCTTATATTTGTAACGCGTTTAGTATAACAGATGGCGGCAGCTAGTACAAGCGTAGCTGTATGTCACGACTCACCGGCCAAACATAATGTTACATTCGG
>CAZPPY010000120.1:0-2637 GCA_964588575.1 uncultured Candidatus Saccharibacteria bacterium | reverse complement strand
GTGTGGTCTGTTTTCTTTGGTGGCCCTGTCAGAGCGAGAACCGTCAAGCGAGCATCGCGCGCGTAGGTTCGGTAGAGCGAGGGCGCGCGCAGGTGCTAGCACCGAGCACGCCGCAGCGACCCTGTAGGACCCACTCAGCGCCATGAAGTGATTCGTCATTCACCGGAAGGATCAGGCGTCACTTCCGCGCTAGCAAAGGCTAGGCGGGCGCGGATTTCCATGAACAGCTGACCTAGTTGATTTTGACCCTCTCCGGCAAGGTTTTTGCCCCAAAAGGTATCACGCCACCAGTTGGTTTCCTCCAAATATCTATCTCCAGTTTGGATGAGACGTGCGGCATTTTCAGGATTGCGCGATGGATCGTATTTTTGTTGCAGGAGAAAACGCATAATATCGACTTTCAGCGTATCCCATACCTCGGCGCTATAACCATTTGGCCGGTGTGTGCGGTTGTACTTTATTGCTTCTTGGTTTGTGCACTGCTGGAAATATGTCCTGTCTTCCGGTTGCCATTTCGCCGCCTGATAGGCTTTTTCGGCGCTATCGTAGGTGACTCCGTCAAGGACAATGACCGCCGGTCCGAAGTTACTCAACCAGCGGTACTCGCCAAAGAACCCTTTAACCTGTGTTTCGTCGTGGATGATTCCAGGGATTTCACGCCAACCGTCCGCGTGGTACTGCTCTCCGTTCGGAAAAGGTGATACTTCTGTGTAGAGCGGTTTATTGGGGTCAGACATATCTCCTAGTCTAGCGGTTATGCATGTGCACGTGAATAGCGGAGCGCTGCGGCCCTGAACCCTCTTTTGCTATAGTGTACTTATGGCTGATGTAGACACGTGTCCGTTCTGTGAGTCGAAAGAGCAAATTCTGAAAGAGAATAAGCTCGCGCAGGTTGTCTTGAGTAACCCGCGCAAAGTGCCCGGCCATTTTCTCGTTATGCCGAAGCGGCATGTTGAAAAGCCGTGGGAGTTGGCGAACGATGAACTAGTTGCCATTTTTGAACTGATATTTTTTGTTGAACAACGGATTATTGGCAAATTGGGTGAGGGGGCGGACATCAAGCAAAATTACCGGCCGTTCCAGCCGCAAAGCCGACTCAAGAAAGACCACCTTCATTTTCACGTATACCCGCGGTCGCTGCACGACTACTTGTATAAGGTGGCGGAAGTGTACGAGACTGACTTGTTTGCCGACCTTGACGACCTTGAGCGCAAAGAAGTCTCAAAGCTTTTAGACTAGGTATTCCTCCGGTTGCATAGGCGTTCTGCATGTTATGTTTTCGAATTCCTGGAATGCGGACAGTGATAGATGATGGAGAAATTTTTGCAATCAATGATATAATTGTTGCATCTATGCAACGGATGGTGATGACAGTCGTGATGCGTATGATGCCCGGGCGGGCATAATTTCTCTTTGGCGTTATTTCTTCATTACTTCGTAAACAGGTAGACTATTGGTATGAGTACTTTCTACGTAACAACCTCGATTCCCTATGTAAACGGCGAGCCGCATTTGGGCCATGCGATGGAGTTTGTGATGGCCGATGTACTGGCACGCTACGCGCGCGCAAAGGGCATGCAGACACTTTTCAGCACCGGTACGGATGAACATGGTGGCAAAATTGCCGAAAAGGCCGCAGAGCTCGGCTTGACGCCTGAGCAATTAGCCGATCAGATGAGCCAGAAGTTCCGCGACCTGGCCAAAGCTCTAAACATCAGCAATGACCGCTTTATACGTACGACCGACAAACCACACGAGCAGCGGGCGCAGATTGTCTGGAAAGCGCTGGCGAATGATATTTACAAGGGTAAATACGTCGGCTGGTACTGCACGGGCGACGAAGAATTCTTTACCGAGACGCAGGTAAAGGCAAACAATGGCGTTTGCCCTGACCATAACCGCCCCTACGAAAAAATCGAAGAAGAGAATTACTTTTTCCGGTTGAGCAAGTATACCGAGCCGGTGCGGCAGGCGATTGAATCAGGCCAGTTCCAGATTGTGCCTGACACGCGGCGGAATGAAATCCTGGCGGTACTCAAGACTGGACTGGAAGATATCAGCATTTCACGGCCAAAAGAGAAAATTGGCTGGGGCATTCCAGTACCCGGCGATAGCAAGCAGATTATGTACGTCTGGGTTGAGGCGCTCATGAATTACATTACGGTATTGGGTTATCCGGAACATGAGGACTTCAAGAAATTCTGGCCGGCGAACGTTCAGGTCATCGGCAAGGGGATTTTGCGCTTCCATGCGGCGATTTGGCCGGGGATGCTGCTGGCGCTTGGCTTGCCGCTGGCCAAACTGCTGTACGTGCACGGCTATGTAACAGTCGACAGCAAGAAGATGAGCAAGAGCCTTGGTAATTCCGTCTCACCGCATGAGGTGATTGCGAAATACGGCGCTGACGCGTTCCGTTACTACTTCCTGCGCCATATTCCATCCTACGAAGACGGTGATTTCACTTGGGATACGTTCGACGCGGCGTATAACAATGAGCTGGCGAACGAGCTTGGCAATGCTGTCCAGCGTACGGCGGCGATGGTTCAGAAATATCAGAATGGACTCATTGGCGATATCCCCGATCCGACGCACGATACGGCCCGTTACGAGGCGTCAATCGAAGCGTGCCGGTTCGAC
>CAZPPY010000119.1:0-2676 GCA_964588575.1 uncultured Candidatus Saccharibacteria bacterium | reverse complement strand
CGAACCCCCGATCTCGGGACCAGAACCCGGTGCCTTACCACTTGGCCAATCCCCAACGACGAGTCGGATACGCTCGAATGATGAACACGAACCGTCAGGAGGCGATTATACAAAATATGGATGTGTTTGGCTAGATGGCTAAAGGATATGCCGCGGTTGGTCGCGTGTATCGTGTTCGGGGTTATCGGATATTGGGAGCGAGGTGAAGCCAGTATCATCTGATGGTTCTGGTTTGCGTATCGGCGGATCGGGTGTGGTTGCTGCCAGCAATGTTTCGTTACTGCTGGTTGCCCAACGCGGTGCGCGGGCGATTTTATAGAGCACCCAGGCCGTAAAGACAATACCGAACAGACCGGCAAGTGCACCGATAACGCGAACCGAATTACCGATGAAGGCACTGGCGCCCAACAAGTGGAGCTGGCCAAATACAAAATTCCAGTCATGCTTAGCATCGCCCCCGGATAGCGCCGCGCCGAGCGAAACGAGCGGTAGCTGCTGCGGAACGGCATCCGCCATGTATTGTCCGGCACTCTGGCAGGCAAGGTCGAACCACAGAAAGCAAAACAGGCTGGCGAAGTAGCTGCGCTGCCAAAACGCCATGACGATGAGCACTAAACCGAGTAAGAGCTCCGAGCCTGATCCGGCCGAGGCGGTCAGTACCGGCGGCAGAAAGGCGGTGAAAATGTGCGCCCATTCGTGCATAAAGAAATCGAACGAATACGGCACGAGCCAGACGAATGGCATCTCCCCGCGGACCATATTGAACATGAATAATTCTATATAGGCGTATATGCCAAAGAGCCACAGCGGCACATACCAGTACCATGTTTTACCGGCAGCATATTGCGCAACCTGTTTCGGCACGTCGCTTATGCTCATTGCTTCATCATACCATTGGCTTCCTAGGCGCACGCATGGTACTATGCTGGTACTTAACAATTAAGAATATAAAGAGTGCGGGGAGAGTTCTAGCTCGACGATCCGCCGGCAACCTACTAAGGTAGCTGATAGCCTATAGCTTGTAGCCAGTAGCATTTTGCTAAGGACTACCAGCCAGTAGCTATTAGCTGCTCTGGAAAGGTGCTCCATCTAGCCCCGCAATCGGCGGGGAAAGATATTTTTCTCTTAAAATATCATTTCCAGCCGGGCGGCAGAAAGGATATTTTTTATGTCAATATTCATTCCTGGCTCGACGTACTTTACGAGCGAATCAGTTTGCGCCGGCCATCCAGATAAGATTTGCGATGCGATTTCAGACGCAATCCTCGACACGGCGCTGACACAGGATCCGCTGGCACGGACTGGTATTGAGACGGTAGCCGGCGCCAACCAGATTTGTTTGTTCGGCGAAATCAAGACGAAGGCGAAGCTGGACTATGAGCAAATTGCCCGCGACATGGTCCGGGCACTTGGGTATACAAATCCGGCCTGGGGCTTCAGTGCAGACGACTCTATCTTCAGCAATGATATTCATGAGCAATCGCCGGAAATCGCTTTAGGCGTTGACGATGGCGGCGCCGGTGATCAGGGGATGATGTTCGGCTATGCTTGCACCGAAACGCCGGAGCTCATGCCGTTGCCGATTACGCTGGCCCATGCGCTGACACGGCAGATTGACGAGGTGCGCAAAAGCGGCAAACTGAAGTGGCTGCGCCCGGACGGCAAAGCGCAGGTAACCGTTCGCTATGACGAAGGCAAGCCGGTAGCCATCGAAAAGCTGGTGGCAGCGGTTGCTCATGACGAGGTTGTACCGGCCGGACGAGTGCGAACTCAGGTTATTTCACGGGTTTTCACGCCGGTGCTAAAGCACTATGGTTTTGCGCTGCCAAAGGATGAGAATATTATCGTCAATGGTACCGGCCTGTGGCATATTCCCGGTCCGGAAAGTGACGCGGGACTGACCGGCCGCAAGATCGTCGTTGATACATATGGCGGTTATGCGCGGGTCGGCGGCGGCGCCTTCAGCGGTAAAGATCCAAGCAAAGTGGACCGGAGCGGCGCGTATGCGGCCCGGTTTATTGCCAAGAACATTGTCGCGGCGGGTTTGGCTGCAAAGTGCGAAGTAGGTCTGGCCTATGTGATCGGCCAGCCGCGGCCGCTCATGCAGACGATCGAAACATTTGGCACGGCTAGCGTCAGCGAGCATAAGTTGTACGCATTTAAAGATAAACTGATTGATACCAGCGTGAAGGGTATTATCGAGGCGCTGGATTTGCGCCGCCCGATCTACCGGAAGACGAGCGCCTACGGCCACTTCGGCAAAGACGACTTACCCTGGGAGCGAATCGTCGTATAGGATACTGCTATACTGTCCAGCATGAAACAGATCATTCTTGCCAGCCAGTCACCGCGCCGAAAATATTTGTTGGCGGAAATGGGTGTCGCTTTCGATACAATTCCAAGCAGTTACAACGAACATTTGGATGACAGCCGCTCACCTGAAGTTGTCGCCATGGAGCTTGGCCTTGGAAAGGCACTTGATGTGGCTCGACAGCATCCGGATGCAATTGTTATTGGATCGGACTCGATTGTTTCACTTGGTAGTCGTCAGTTGGGCAAAGCGGCGAGTGAGGCGGAGGCACGGCAGATGTTGCATGATGTAACGCTTGTGCCAAATAAGGTGACCTGTTCCATCGCGGTTGTCTGCATAGCCGACAAGATAGAAGAGGTGACAAG
>CAZPPY010000118.1:0-2696 GCA_964588575.1 uncultured Candidatus Saccharibacteria bacterium | reverse complement strand
GCTGGTTCTTCTAGTGCTTGTCTTGGAAGGCTAAAATCCATTCGGCAAGCTTGTCACGGTCGATCAGAACAGTTCCATTGCTGTGCGCCAATGCCTTGGCGTGCGCAGTAAACTGGCTTGTGGTTACGACCATGCTCCGCTGGCATTCATAATGCGCACATCCGGCAACTGCTTCACGTATAGCTTCCTGCGCAACCGAACCATTGAAGCGCTTTGCCTGGATAGCCCACTTTTGGCCATTTTTGAAGGCGATAACATCAACACCATAGTCGCCGCTGGCTTGCGTGACCTGCACGTGCGTAAATCCTTGATTGGGTAACAATGCTGCCACGTAATTCTCAAATGCATAGCCATCCATCTTATCAACTTGGGCTGAAGAAAGCGCACGGAGCTTTTGGCGCTTGAGATGGGACATAAATGCTACAAAAGCAAATGTCCCAACAAATAAGAGTGTGACTAAGAAGACGAGCAAAACTATGAGCAACGTCTGGCTTGATGACGACAAACTAGTCCATGCCCCGCCACCAATAAGCATGGCCGCAAAAAGGAGGCCTATGATCTCGTTATTCTTGTTTCGTTTGCCAATATACCAGAAGCGTGTTTTGGAGCTCGGCCTTGGTTTGTATTTTCTGTTATTCCGATGATATTGTGATGCCATTCGGGTAGTATATCTTATCGTTGGCTAGCAGACCATTGTGAAATTCTCAAAACATGCTAGAATAAGTAATTAGTTGTTACAGAGGTGTAACAGATGTACTTTTCCCCGCTGGTGGCCAGCCAGTTGTGCTGATTCTATATCAGCGTTTCTGGCTGGCATTGCCCGGCTCTGCATACCGTGTGTAGCGCCTATAGGGTGATATCAGCAGGAGGGTCTTTATGGCTCATCGGCAACCTAGAAACCAGGAGTCGGCATACCGTGTCCGTCTCAGCCCGACAGTGCTGACGACGCTTGTTATCGGCTTGTTGGCCGAAGGTGCCATAGGGGGTTTTGCGGTTTTTCAACTGCTTATGGGTATTAGTGGTCTCGGCAGCTTCTTTCTGACGGTCTTCGTGATTGTCGTGATGGGTCTGCTGTTCGCAGCGTCCATAGGGTCTATATCCCGCGACATAGCTGCGCAGGCAGGCCTGGGCTTCGACGATCACCCTGATATTCCGTAAGCGGCCGTAATGGCAATCGGGCCATTCCCCGTCGGGGAGGCAAGCGTACAGTTTCGTGCTGTATGCGCGCCTCCCCGTTTTATCTCAACTTGTTCAGATTAAAAAATATCCCCCTTGGATGGGGGATATTTTTTCTTTCGCGTCTTGTTACTTTTTTGGCTTTGCCGGAGCTTTTGCGGGCTCATCTGCCAGCGCATAGGTAGCTTTGGCCACGCGCTTGAATTGTGCTTTGCCTTGCAGGTTCAGGAGAACGGTCGTTTCCTTCACGTAGCGGGTCTTCAGTACGCGCTTGACGATCTCGTCGCGGTGTAGCGGGCCGCCAGCTTCCTGGAGAACTTTGGTAATGATGTCGGCGACGGTGCCGCGCTCATAGCCCCATTCTTTCAAAGCGTAGATGCCGCGGCCGATGAGTACGAAGCGCGGATCCTTGATCAACTCGTTGTGAATTGCCTGCGTCGTTACGTCTTTCCGCTTAAATTCAGATTTCTTGATTGCATCGGCAATTTCATTGAAGTGCATGTGGCGGTTGTTTTGGTGTAAAATGACGTAAATCTTGTCGCGGATATTCTTTGGATTGACTGTTGGCCACTTCACTAATCCCCACATTTCGTTCAATGTGGCGAGATGCTTCGAAAGTGAGGCGAGTGCGGCAGCATTCTTGGTGTCTTTTATGCCCGCCTGCTCGGCTATTTTTTCAATCGGTTCGATGTCACCGGCAGTCTTGATGGCAGCGATGATCTTGGTGACTAGTTTCTTTACCTGTTTTTCGTCGTGGACTGACAGTAATGCAACACCTTGGTGGTAGTCATTATCTTCGTTGATGACGACCAGTTCCGGGCAAAGGCTTGCCAAGAATGAAAGGCGCGATTGTTCTTCGCGGCCATTTTCGGCGACTAATTGGCTTGCCAGTTCGCTGACACGCGCAGCTCCGCCCAGTTCTTTCAGTTCAGCTACGATACGCGCCTGCACCTCAGTAATATGGGGAACGTTCCCCTGGCCTGCGGTGACACGCATGCGGGTCATGACTGACTTTTCAAGCTGACGGACACGCTCACGAGTGATACCGAGCAATTCCCCAATTTGCTCAAGTGTCTCTTTCCGGTCGAATAAGCCATACCGGCGGGTAATAATTTCGCGTTCGCGATCGCGTTCGATGGCAGCCTTCAGGATGTCTTCGACGATCGGTTTTGTTTGTAGTGGGGTCGTTGTTGCCTCTTTGGCCATCCCAATTTCCTCTTACAATCTTGCTATTAATAGTAATTCTAAAATATTAACTTTTGTAAGTCAAGTCTTTTCCCACTCTTTTCCTATTGTAGCACTTGGAGATGGAAAGCAATGTGGCAATGTGTTGTTAAATATATATGAGGCAACGTGGTACGAATCGTGGCAAACAGATGGCGTACATAGGGGTAGATTTTTATAATCTTAGGCGTCGGCAGCGTGGTCTTCATTCCAATAGCGGAGTGCCCGGAAAATAAAATACCCGATTCCTGGTGCGAGTTGGGCCTTGAGTGCCTGCGTGCGCTCTTGCCAGCCGG
>CAZPPY010000117.1:0-2699 GCA_964588575.1 uncultured Candidatus Saccharibacteria bacterium | reverse complement strand
GCAAGTACTCGCGTACGCAAAACAACAAGGTGTACCATATCGCAGAGGCTGGTGGTGGAGCCATCAGAACTGGAGCGGAGCATATGCACTACTCTTTCCAGTTTATGTCGCCTGGCAGTTTACACTTATCATTTGGTATATGCAGCTCGCTATCCGGACTCGCGCAGATGTTATGCACGTGATGAGTAAGGACGATTTTATCGCCGGCACAATAGCTGGCCGGCTACTAGGCAAACGTGTTGTTTGGACAGACTGCGCTGATCTAAAGCACATTTACGCGAACCATGATCGATGGTATAAAAATCCAGTCGGGAAGTTTGTGTATCTGGCAAGCAAGCTGGCTCACACAGTAATACTTGTAAGTCACAGCGAACAACATCTGATTGAAGCCTCGCTGCGACATCCGACTCCAAAAAATTACCAGGTTATCCACCTGGCCGGCCGAGATGAAAAGGTACTGCCCGTTACTCGGGATGAACAAGACAAGGGGGCTGTAATATTTTGTGCAACCTCACGACTGGTCATAGCAAAAGGCATCCTCGAGCTTATAGATGCATTCCAGGGATTGTCCCGATCGTCAGATAACTATAGGCTTTGGGTAGTCGGGGACGGCCCTGATCAGGGCGCCTGCAAAGAACGAGCGGCCGGCAATGCGCATATTGTATTTTGGGGACATCAGGACAAGCCACTTCCGTACCTTGCTGCTAGCGACGTCTATGTGCATCCGACGCACCATGAAGCCTTCAGCCTATCGCTTGCGGAGGCGGCAATGCTTGGCAAGCCGATGATCGCTACTAATGTTGGTGGCAATCCAGAGCTCGTCAATGAAGGCAACGGTCTGCTGGTTCCGGTTCAGGACAGTCAATCGCTAAAAACAGCGATGAGCAAACTCGGCTCAGACAAAGCCTTACGCGAACAACTCGGCAAGCAGGCACGGCAGGATTACCAAAAGAATTTCGACTTTAGCGTCATAGTAAAGCGTAAAATACTTCCTCTCTATGAAAAGTAACCGGCCAATCACTATCCTATTCGACGCCAATCCGATGGCGATTGCGGGGAAATCAGGCGTGGGATATTTCACGACGCGGCTGGTTGCGGCATTGGCGGCGGAATATCCGGATGACTTGCGGCTCATCGGCCACTACTACGATTTTTTGGGCCGAAAAAAGAATGTCGATCTGGTGCAAGCGCCAAATATCTCGTATCGAAGGACTGTGTTGTTGCCGGGAAAAATCTTCAATGGCCTTAGGCGATATATGGGGATTCAGGTCCCGCTTGAATTGCTAGGGCGTACGAGAGCCGATGTATTGCTCTTCCCTAACTTCGCAATTTCGCCCAGCTTGTTCCGGGCTCGGCGTGCCGTCGTTATCCACGACCTGTATTTCACAAAGCAACCGGAACATATAAATGCGAATAACCTCGATTTCCTGCAGAAATTTGTGCCGCCATCTGTCCAGAAATCAGATCTGGTGATAACTATATCAGCATTTACCAAAGAAGCGATTGTCAGTACTTACCACATACCTGCGGATAAAATTCTCACTATCTCAATTCCCGCACCGGCGGCCGTGCCTGTATCGGACACACAGCTCAAGGCAATACTAGGCGGACTCAAGATTACGAAGAATTACATACTTTTTGTCGGCAATATTGAACCGCGTAAGAATCTGGTTGCGCTCGTCACTGCCTACATGCAACTGCCTGAACGCTTGCGAAAGCAATATAGTCTGGTACTGGCCGGCGGCAAGGGCTGGAACGACGCGGAAATTGTGCGGGCAATAAAAACGGCACAAGATCAGGGCCATGACATTCTCACGACCGGCTACGTGACCGATGAGCAAAAGGCGGCACTATACCAAAACGCGGCGATGCTGGTACTGCCATCGCACTATGAGGGGTTTGGCATGCAA
The DNA here is from genome assembly GCA_964588575.1 of uncultured Candidatus Saccharibacteria bacterium. GTDB lineage: Bacteria > Patescibacteriota > Saccharimonadia > Saccharimonadales > UBA4665 > JANWHZ01. The sequence continues at coordinate 789 of CAZPPY010000117.1, read as the reverse complement.
ATATTGGAAGCTATGAATTACGGCGTACCGGCTGCAGTCAGCAATATCCCCGTTTTCCACGAAGTCGCCGGCGACGCAGCGCTGTATTTCGACCAGAACAATCCGAAAGCTATTGCAGAGACTATCGAAGTAGTATTGACTGATACCAAGCTCCGCGATGAGCTAAAGAAGAAAGCGGCGAAAAATCTGCAGCACTATAATTGGAATACTGTGGCACAAAACGTCTTTGCAAAACTGAAGGAGATCGCCAATGGCTAAGCATATTGTTATCGTCGCACGCGAGTGGCCAACCACAACCGGCCGCTATGTGCGCGAGCTGGTGAAAGAGTTGCAAGAAGTCGATACTAATCTGTCTCATCGCTACACAGTACTGCTGAAGCCAAGGGATATGGACTCGTGGGAACCGAAAAGCAAGCGCTTTACGAAAGTTGCCTGCCCTTCCAAAGAATTCAGTTTGGCCGAACAAACGCGACTGTTATGGCAGCTCATCAAACTCAAGCCGGACCTCGTACACTTCACCATGACGCAGCAGCCAGTGCTGTACCGCGGGCCGGTCATTACCACCATGCACGACCTTACAACGCTCAGGTTCGACAATCCGACGAAGAATAAGTTTGTGTTCCGTATCAAGCAGATGTTTTACCGCTGGGTAGCGTTCGTCGCGGCGCATAAATCACGCGTAGTGCTGGTGCCGAGTGAGTACGTAAAAGACGACGTAGCCCGCGCCATGCGGGCTAATAGCCGTAAAATTACCGTCACCTACGAAGCCGGCGATACGATCAGCGCGAA
>CAZPPY010000116.1:0-2779 GCA_964588575.1 uncultured Candidatus Saccharibacteria bacterium | reverse complement strand
CTGATTAGCATTGTTGATGTCCGACGATTCTTCTAATCCGCCTTCCCGAAGCCACGGCTGGCCGGTTGCACTTATCGCAATGCTGGCGACTGTATTCTTTTTTGTGGCGGCACAGGTGACAGGCGGTATTATTGTTAGCCTCTATCCGGCATTACATCACTGGTCCGCCAGCCAATCTAATGCGTGGCTTACGCAGTCTGTCCTGGCGCAATTTTTCTATGGTCTGATTGCGAATGGCTTCTTGCTTGCAGGCATTGCTTTTGTCATGCGGCGTCTCAAGTGGACGCGGCAAACGATCGGTCTGACCATGCCAACTCTTAAGCAGTTGATGATCGGTATCCTAGCGGCTGCACCGTATTATGGGCTGTATTTCGTGATGGTGGCTGTATTCAGCGCCGTCTTCCCAGCGCTTAATATCAATCAGAAGCAGGATATCGGGTTTGAATCGGTTCATGGAACGGTTCCGTTGCTACTGACCTTTGCAAGCCTGGTCGTTATCCCGCCGCTTGCCGAAGAGATAACGATGCGCGGCTTTCTGTATAGCGGGTTGAAAAAATGGCTGTCTCCGGTGCTGGCCGGCCTGGTAGTGAGCGGGCTGTTTGGGGCGGCCCATCTTGCAGAGGGCGGTGATGCTGGCCCACTCTGGATTGGCGCAATCGACACGTTTTCACTGTCGCTGGTACTCGTCTTTCTGCGCGAAAAGACCGGTAATCTATGGGCCGGTATCATGCTCCACGCAACCAAGAATTTTGTGGCCTTTGCCGTACTCTTCCTTATCGGTGGCCGGTAAGGTGTCGTATTCGTTGACAATCGGCCAAAAGAATATATAATCTTGCTCATGGTTCATAAGATGCAGGCGTTCCGAGTAGTCCCGCCGGCCCCGTTTCGCCCGGAGGCTTTGCTATAGTTTGAACTAACCTAAGAATTTCAAGAATCAGCAATAAGGCGGCCTCCGGGCCGTCTTATCTTATTGCTGATTTTTTAGGGAGTTACTATGAGCGAGAAAATCGCAATCATTGGTATGGGCAATATGGGCTCGGCCATAAAATTGCAGTTAGAGGCCCAAGAAGGCTATGAAGTGATTGGTATTGGGCATGGAGATGACCTAAGCCAAATAAACGCAGTTGATACGGTTATTATAGCGGTTAAACCTCAGTCGTTTGATGAGTTAGCTGCAGAACTTAATACGTACATGGATAACCACCTCGTACTATCAGTTATGGCTGGTGTCAGAACTCGACGTATCGCGGATGCTCTTGGCATTAAAGCTGAAGATGTCGGACGCGCCATGCCTACGTTAGGCGTAAAAGCTCACGCTAGTAAAACTGGCTACTGGGCAGCATCGGAAGGGGCGGGGAACATTATCGGCAGCATCGTCAATACATGGGGGTGGACAACTCGACTCGAAACCGAAGACGAGTTTGACGATTTTACGGCCGATGTTGGCGCTGGCGTTGGTATCGTCTATTGGCTCGGCTCAATAATCGAAAAATCGGCATTAGCCCATGGCCGCAGCAAAGAAGAGGCTCGTAGCATCGGTGTCGATGTTATACGCAGTGCGGCCAGCGTACTCAGTGACGATAGTTCGGCGGGAGAAATGTTTGGCTGCGTGAAATCAAAGCGTGGTGTTACTGAACGCGAGGAAGAGGTACTTATAGAGCACAACGTAGAAAATATTCTGCTGACAATGTTCGAAGCCGGCGCTGAACGATCACGCGAGCTCGGTAAAAGTTAGCCATAGCTATACGAAGTAGAAAACAGGTACAATAAACGATAACGAGACTAAGGAGAAATACTTACATGAAAATGACTGATTTATTTGGCAGACCTTCCAAGACCGAGGGAACTGATTACACGACGGCTTCGCACCGTCTATTAACCCAGGCTGGATTCATTCGTGAATCAACGGCCGGCCGCTATTATTTACTGCCACTTGGCCTGAAGGTTCATGAAAAAATCGCGGATGTTGTCCGTAGGCATATGAACGCGAGCGGCGCCCAAGAATTGATTATGCCGGTACTGCACCCATTGTCACTCTGGCAAGAGACAAATCGAACAACTACGGCCGGCTTTGAGCTGATGAAAATTAAAGACCGTCGCGATTTTGCGTTTGCCTTAGGTGGAACGGCCGAAGAAATGGCAGTGGACCTGGTTCGCAAATTTAACATTAGCTACAAAGACCTACCGTTCAATATTTACCAGTTCTCGATGAAGTTCCGTGACGAAATGCGCGCCCGTGGTGGCTTGCTCCGCGTCCGCGAATTTGTCATGAAGGATGCATATAGCTTTAGTACCGAAGAGCAGTTCAAAGCTATCTATCAACAGATGGGCGATACATATAAGGCGATTTTTGAAGAGCTGGGTCTGAAGGTCGATAAAGTAGCTGCTGACAATGGTTACATTGGTGGTGAGTTTTGTCATGAGTTCATTTCCGAAAGTGAAGTTGGCGAGAGCCGGTATTTCATTGACAAAAAGAGCGGTTACGCAGCACACGAAGACGTGGCGACATTCAAAATTGACGATAAGAATCTAGGCGAAGAGCTGAAAGAGCTCCAAGAAGTCGACGCTGTGCGCGGTACTACCATGGAAGACGGCGTGAAATTGCACGGTCTGCCTTTGTGGCAACAAACCAAGGATGTAACATTCTTTGACGAAGCCACGAAGCGCTATATCTTGGTACTGATTCGCGGCGATTTCGACGTAAATGAAACGAAGCTAACCCAGGTGGCCAAAGCGTACCAGTTGCGCATGGCTACTGATGAGGAAGTACGCGATGACC
>CAZPPY010000115.1:0-2817 GCA_964588575.1 uncultured Candidatus Saccharibacteria bacterium | reverse complement strand
CCGTACCTGCACGCATCAGCCGGTTTGCGCGTTGGTGATTGCCGCCTATCAGGCGTCAGATTGGAACAATAAACCACTATTCTTTTCTGAGGAATCAAGATCATGACCTTAACAGTCGAGCCAGAACCACACATGGACAACGAGCAATATCCGCCGCGTTGGCCGTACAATCCTGAGCAGGTTGCGGAGGCAGCCGCGAATGCACCTATTTGGCCGATAGCTACCGAGCAAGAATCATCTGCTGATCCTGTTCTGATTCGCATGGCACGGGGTGCTGGAAATCTTGCGCTTCTGGGTCTGGTCGCGTTTGAACTTTCGCCTCTGAATGAGATTTCGAGGATTGCAGCGGCAGGTACGGTTGGTACATTGACGGGTAGCCCTGAATTGGCTGCGGCAACGTTTGCTGTCTCTTCATTCGTCGTTGAGGGAGGGGGGGCGCTTGCGACTTCACATTTGCTTGGAACTGAGCATGGTGACTGGGTCATTCGAAGAGCCAACCGATTACTTGGTAATCTTGCTGGGAGGCAAATGCATACGAATGGTGCAGTCGACTTCGGCATTTCCATGATTGCTGGCGTACCGACGGCGCTCGTCATAAAGCAGTCTTTAGATCCGTCCCGTACAGTCGCTGACAATATACGTGATGGCATGAGGCTTACAGCAACCACGTCTGTTGTTCTAGGTGGCGAAGGTTATGCTGTTGCGCGCGGGATTGCCAAGGCGGGATCGCTTCCAGTTATCAGTGGTGTTGCAGGCCTGGGTCTAGGTGTAGCAGTAGGTACGAAGCGTTGGATTGGTGAGCGCCTCGCTCAGACGAGCCCATTCTCATACGCGACATATGAAAAACTTGCCCAGCACCAGGGGCCACAACTCGAGGGCTATCAGGAGCAGGACTACCAAGCGATCATTGCGGACCCCGCGACGAAGTACCTATCGATCAAGCACGGCAAGAATAAGGGCCAATGGCCAGTTTTAGCGAATATTCATCATAATACTGAATACGCTGATGGTTACTTCAGTGGGCGTGAAAATGGACAATATTCTACCTACTATCTTTCGCTACCACCTCGTGAACTGCTTCTGGATTCAAAGGTCCAGCGTCAGCTTGCAGACATTTTATATGATGTATTGCAATCAGGAGCAACAGTTGTTTTTGACCAGTTGGTAGGCGAAGAGAATAACTTGGTATATATCAGAGATATAATTCGTGCACACTATCCTGATGTAGCCACTGACATGCTCCACGTTGATGAATTTGTCGATCCAAAAAATAGCTCACCTGCGGAAGTAGCACACTTCCAAGGATTGGCAGCTGCCAAGGGTGATATGGGTGAGCGAGTCGATCCTAATACTCAGGCCGTTACCCTGATGCGTGCCGAGTATCATCGGCTTGTAGAAAATGGTGAAATAGATCTGATGCGGGATCGTAAAACAATAGTAATCGACCCAAGTGCTCTCGATTCGCCTGTTAATGGAGCAAGCGCGCAGACGGTGCTTGAACGACTATGGGAAATATACAATGGCCGTTTCGATACGCTAGTAGAGGGTTTTCCAGTGCGTGGCGAACAGACATTTGACGAGTTTGCCTCACTCATTCGTAAGGAGACAACGCTCATCGTTGCGCAGCTGAATGGAGGTCAAATTGCTGCATTTACCTACATTTCTGATGTAAAAGATTGCGAATGGTTAAATCAAGCTTATTTTGCCGGTAGATACCCAAACGAGCCTACAGTGTACTTCCCAGGTATTGCTGCCGACAAGGAGGCTGAAGGCCGGTCTTCACTACATCTTATTAAACTTATGGGGCGGCTGATGACCAATACGGTTGGACGTGTGCGAATTGTCTGGCAGTGCACTAATGCTTCGAAAGATTATGTACCAGCGATTGTCCGGGCAGGTATAGAGCTAAGCGGAAACATGAAGCTGGCAGAACCTATTACCCAAAGTGCTTCATATCGCTATTTTGGCCTAACGCTGACGCCGCCAGGCAAATAAGATAAACCGACATGTTCGCAACATTCCCATCCTTCTCAAAATTAGATTATGCGCAAGAGAGGGCGTATCGGAGTGTGGTATCAAAATATCCACCAATATCTGACCTTTCATTTAGCACCTTAATGATATGGTGGAATTTTGCCCGTGATCTAAGTGTTGCAAACCTTAATGATAATCTTGTACTTACATACCATCTTCCGGGTGATGAGCAAAATTCTGGCCTAAGCTTAATTGGCACAAATCAAGTCGACGAGTCAATATGGGCAATATTTAAGCACCAAAAAGATAATAACCAGTTATCGAAGTTAGTGCATGTACCTCACTTTGTTGTGGATGCGCTTAAAGACCCACGTATGTTTACCATTGAAGAAGAAAGAGATTATAACGAATATATCGTACCTTCAAGCAATCTTTTTCCATTGGAAAAAACGAATCACAATATGCGTCGCAAAATAAAAAAATTCCTTCTTGAGGCAGGCGACTGTAATATCACATTTTCGGCTCTTGATTTATCTGACTCAAATAATCAAGACATACTGCTTGATGCAGTGGATAGTTGGTGGAATGAATTCGGTGCAATCAATGATAGAAATGGATCTGAAAAGCAGGCGCTTCAAATAGCCATTAGACAGGCGAATACTCTTGGTATAAGTAACTTATGTCTGTATGTTTGCGGTAAGCTTGAAGGTTTTGCGCTCTACCAAAAATCACATGATGACAAGTTCTTAATTGTTAACCACATGAAAGTTCATTACGTTATTCCTAGAATATTCGATTTTTTGACGTATGCCGTGGCGACGGAAGCGGCTAATTTAGAAGTAC
>CAZPPY010000114.1:0-2839 GCA_964588575.1 uncultured Candidatus Saccharibacteria bacterium | reverse complement strand
TGGAAGAAAGTGATGGTTGTCGTTGATGGCTGAGTCACAAGTACACGGCGTGGAAATGTCGAGCAACCCGTATGTTGTTGTTATCGGCGGCGGGGGCGGCACGTCGGCGATTTATCCCGAAATTGCCGCCCGGACTGAAAACGCGGTTGCTATTCTCGGGGTGTTTGATAGCGGCGGCTCGACCGGCCGGCTGTCAGAACAACTGCATATTCCACCTGTTGGTGATTTCCGAAACGTCATGATGGCGGCAAGTACCAATCCCGGCGTGCGTATGCTGCAGCGTCATCGTTTTGGCAACGGTGATTTGAAAGGTCACCCGGTTGGCAACGTGATTGTCGCTGCCTGTGTTGCTGAATACGGCCTGGCGGAGGGCTTGCGCCAGGCGAGTGTCGTGCTTGGCGTGCCGGGGACAATTCTGCCGGTGACGCTGGAGCGCGCCGAGCTGGTGCTGGAAGACGGCCCGGACAACATCATACGCAGCGAACACAATATCGATGTCTACGAGACACAAACTGCCGAACCGCGCGTTTGGCTGGAACCGCATGTGCCGCTGAATCCACTCGCCGCCGAAGCGATTCAACAGGCCGATTTGATTGTTATTCCCGGCGGCAGCATCTATACTTCCCTGCTTGCCGCTCTCAGTGTTGATGGTGTTGGCGCGGCGCTGGCGGCTTCGCCGGCGCGGAAAGTCTTGCTAGCCAATCTGGCGACCGAGCAGCATCAGACCGATGGCTGGCATGTGGCGGATTATGTACTGGCGCTCAAGCGGCACGGGATTGACGTGGATATCGTGCTATATAACGATGCCCGTCCGACAGATGAAATGCTCGAAAACTATGCCGCCGAGGGCGAGCGGCCGGTCGATATCACCAGTGAGGGATTTGCACGTATTCCAGCGGTTCGTGCAATCGGCACAGCGCTCCTGGCCGGCGAAATGGCGGAGCGCAACCCGAATGACCCATTAAAGCGCGGCCTTATGCGGCACGATCCGGTGGCAGTCGCCAACCATCTGTGGGCGATTCTTGCTGAGCGTGCTTCGCTGCAGGTTTCTGCGTGATGTGACCGATGTGAGCGGCAGAAAATATTGACAAGCTGGTTACGCTTTGCTACGGTATGCGTAGGTAAGCAGTAAATCCTGAAAAGAAATACGGCTTACGGTTCACGAAAAAAGTAAACATAAACCAATATGTTTACCGTACATTATTTCTTTCCTGAGAGCTCAAAGGAATAAAAAATACCGGTTTGATCAACCGGTATTTTTTATTCCTTGTACAAAAGCCATGCTTACATACATGGCTTTTGTCAAAATAGATATTTTGACCTGTTGAGACGTTGTCTCGGCCGTACAAATTTCGGGCTTTTCTGCAATACAAAAAGCCCATGTTCCTCTATTTTAGTGTTCTATATACCGCAGTCCGCCGAGTGATGAAAATAGTTCGTTCAATCCTTGTAGGTCAGCCATTTCCCGGCTGCTGAGCTCGAAATCAAACACATCGATATTTTCCTGCAGATGCCTGCTTGTATTTGCTTTTATGATCGGCACGACCTCTAATTGCAGATTCCAGCGGATAATGACTTGCGCCGGTGATTTTCGGTGAGCGCCGGCAATGCGCATCACTCCTGGATCATCGAGTCGTTCGCCACGCGTTAGCGGGCTGTACGCTTGAATAATAATATTGTTCTCCCGGCAATAGTCCAGCATGGACATATCATGGCCAAAGGGCGACCACTCTATCTGATTTACGACCGGCACGACTCCTGTATCGTCCACGATCCGCTGGATTTGTTCAATCGAATAATTGCTGACGCCAATATCAGTTGCCAGCCCATCCTGCTGCGACTGGATTAATCCTTCCCAAAGCCGAGTACCAACGCCGCTTTTAGGCGGTCGATGAATCAGTAGCAGGTCAACATACGGTAAGCCAAGTTCCTGGAGGTTCTGCTGTGCGCGTTCGTATGCGCCATCGGTTTCCTCGACTTTTGTCACAATGTAATAATCTTCACGCGGCACATTACTTTCTTTCACACCTCTGCCGACGCCGGGCTGGGTGCCGTAGTCGCTGGACGTATCGATCATAGCGTAGCCCAGCTCAATTGCTTTCCGCACCATTTCTGCCGCATTGTCCAGCTGCCAAGTGCCAAAACCAAGCACCGGCATTTCCCGTCCGGTGCGGAGTGATACCGTCGTGGTTGCCCCCATGCCCATCGTTTGCCTCCCTTCGCGCGCGCCTCCTAAGTAACAGTACGCGTGCCAGGTGCATGGTCGCAGTAAGATAACTTGCTGATGCATCTCACTGCCGTCAAGCGCGGATGCTTGCAAACTGGAGAGCCGAAGGGTTACGCGGCCTGGGCAAAGCTGAGGCGCGGCGCTACTTTGCCGTTCCTGACCTCAAGGGTAATCGTGACCGCTTCACTTCCCCGGCGGGTTTTCCTGGCCTGCTGCGCGTAGGCATAGAAATATGGATCTGAGCAGGCTGCAGCTACCGCTTGCACGAGCCCATATGGCGTGCTCGTGATATTGGTGATTTGAATTGTTCCGTTATTGAATGTCGCACGGTAGCGGTATGTTTGGCGCGACGTATCTGGCAGGCGGATATCGGCGAGCGAGCGGAGCAGCAGCGGCGTCAGCACTGTCGAGTCGGCAACCACGTCGCGCCGCTTTGGGGCCGGATCAGTGTTCGCCGATGAGCGCTGGAAGGAAGAAAGCTGGTTGGCGGGGAGAACATTATCCTGCCCAATCACGCGGCCACGGCCCGGTGCAATATCCGCAGCCTGGATTTGACGCGGTGCATTGTCCAGGAATAATCGCACGGCTGCCTGCGTATCGGGCGCCCGGAAT
>CAZPPY010000113.1:0-2898 GCA_964588575.1 uncultured Candidatus Saccharibacteria bacterium | reverse complement strand
TAAGGAACAATCCAATGATAGTGTGGTTTAGGCGGCACATTCAAGCCGACCCGTCCGGCCTGCTATCTTCCCGGCTGTACAACGAGCAGACATTTTACAAGGCATTCGAGCGTGACCTGCACCTATGCAAGAGCGAGGCGGTGATTGAAAGCCCGTTTATAACTAGCAACAGAATTGCTAGTTTACTTCCCATTTTTGGCAAAATGAGAAGTCGAGGAGTTAAGGTTACTGTCATCACGCGCGACCCAGCCGAGCACGACGCTCCGTATGACCGGCAAGCCCAAGACGCCGTAGACCAGTTACTAGAGATAGGCATGCAGGTTATCTACATGGGACGACACCACCGCAAGTTGGCAATCTTTGACCGTAAGGTGCTGTGGGAGGGCAGCCTGAATATGTTGTCACAGAACGACAGTTGCGAGGTCATGCGACGGATTGTGTCGGAGGACTTGGCGCGGCAGATGTCGCGTTTTGCCGGGCACGGCAAGTTTTAGAACGGCAGAATGTCGGCCGATTTTACACTTAGGGCGCGAGCGATCTTCTGCAATGCTTCTATGGTTGCAGCAGCGTCGCCGCGCTCTATGCGTGCGTAATAGTTCGTACTCAATCCGGCGCGTTTTGCCACATCTGCCTGGGTCTGGTCTTGTTCCAGTCGAATACGCTTAATGCTATCGCCGATTTTCTGCGCGGTGTCGGTGTTCATCGAGCTAATTATAACAGGGAGGCTACAAGCCCCGGAACAACTCGTCAGTGGAAGTGCCAAGAGCTTTGGCTAGTTTGTGCAAAGTGGTCAACCTTGCCCAACGCCTGCCTTGTTCGATAGCGCCGATAGTATCAACAGACAAGCCAGTTTTGTTGGAAATCTCATCTTGGGTTAGGCCACGCTTCTTTCTAAGCGCTGCAACTTTTCTGCCAAAAGCGGCTAAGTGTTTATCTTCTTGGGTTGGCCTACTCATTACCTCTTAGCGTATGAAATCCGTACTAATAGTAACAGTGACTACTAGTACGACTTTTTGATATTTTGTACTATCATTAACAAGTACAGACCCTTACTAGTAGTACGACATGACAAGACGCGACAATAACAGCTTATGCCCTGATTGTAAACGCTTTGTGGCGACCTTTAACGATAGGCCGTTGCGGTCAAGCAAAGACATACTGGCTTGCCTTGAACACTTCCGTGACAAGCGGCAGGAATACTTCGTCGTACTCTCGCTAGATAGTGGGCAGCGGCTTATAGCTTGTCGCGTGGTATCAAGTAAGCCGATAGTTACCACGCTGGCACACCCGCGCGAAGTGTTCGCGGAGCCACTGGTTGATCGGGCGGCGTCTGTGATTATTGCGCACAACCACCCGTCCGGCGTGGCCTCGCCCAGCGACCATGACATCTCACTTACGCAGCAACTTGCAGCCGCTGGGCAACTGCTCGGAATACCGCTAAAAGATCACGTGATTATCACGTTGTCTGGCCACTTTAGTTTTAAGGGGCATGGCTTGTTAGCGTAAAGACGACGCCTTAATCTTTAGCGTGCCCTTGATTACCGTTGGCAGGTGTCTTGATCGGATTTCGTAATTAACCCTCGGATTGTCGCCAGTGATTTTAAGGAAGATCGGATCATAGCTCGCATATACCTTTTCGTCGGGGTGCATTCGATTTATCTCGATACTTAGCAGCTCGCTGGTTGCTTTTAAGGTTTCCCGCTTAACACCCTGCTTATTTTCGTAGCCTATGTTGCCTAATGCAAAATGCCCTGGCTCTCTCGGCGTTTCTATCTCGATTTCCAGTTCGTAAAAGTTCGGGATTACTTCGGCGTCCTCAAAACGTAGGGTTATATTCATGGCTTCGTCAGAGATACGTCCGATGTTGCGAACCTCTAGGTTGATAATGGCTTGCGCATTCGCATTTATAGCTTCTAGGCGTTTTTCAAATGTGTGAAGTTGCTCCATATAGTCTTGCCAATCGGCAGTAGTGGCATGACCCATGATTGAAGAATAAGAGGGCAAGAAAGGGTGCGGTGCTGGTGCGTTCTGTTGCTCTTTTAGCGCCGTTTCCAGTTTTTCTTTGACCGTTTGCGCCAGATCGTCAAATGTACTCGCGCGTTCATCGGTAATTTTGAGCGAGTATTTTGGCGTTATATCTTTAACGCGCTTTAGTTCTTGTTCAAGTTCGAGCCGCTTATCGTACTGTTCTTGCCACGCTAGGTAACAAGCTACAAGCACCGCGAGTAATGCAATTACAAACTGCACCCACCCTATGTACGCCTCTGCTATGAAGCTGGGGCCAAAAGTTAGCACTACAGCCAGAATCGTTCCGCTAACTGCGTTAATCCAGTGTGATACTAGCGATTTGAGGAAGTGGAGTAGTTTCATAATTGCGTTACTTGCGGTGATTAGGCAAAGCGGACTACTCTGGTTCTGTTTGGATTGTACGGTAGGCCGTACATCTCAACTTCAATGCGTTTCCAGCCGGTGTTTGGCATATTGCTGGGCGCATAGCCGAAGTTGACGGCGCGTTTTCGTAGGCCGGTGTAACTTAGCGACGTCCCGGTATCATGCTTGAGCGTAACTAGATCTTTTTGCGTGCATTCGCCCTTTTTAATGCCGCGCTCGTTCAGATCGCGATTAAAATCTTGTTCTGGGTATAGCAGTTCAGCGGCAAAAACCTCTGCCCCTATCTCTAGCACGTCGGTCTGATTTTCGTCGTGGCAGAATGCTTTTGCGTGCTCTTGGTCGCAGAGGTGGTGTTTGACCTCATGAGCTAGCGTAAATAGGTAAGGGTCGTTTGGCAGGGTGCGATCAACCATTACATGCAGATCGCCGTCCACGTTCAGGTACGCACCCCGTAAATGCTTTAGGTTACGACCAGATAGGCCGGGCTTAGGCCATAGGTGTAATTTT
>CAZPPY010000112.1:0-2975 GCA_964588575.1 uncultured Candidatus Saccharibacteria bacterium | reverse complement strand
CGAGCACACAGCCGGGAAGTTTCCTGTCTGGCTGGCACCAGAGCAGGTACGGCTTGTAACGGTTAACCAGGAAGCGGCAACTGTAGAATTTGCGAATAAGGTGGCGGAGCGGGCTCGGGAGCTTGGGGTGCGTGCTGATGTCGATAATTCTAACGAGTCGGTTGGCAAGAAGATTCGGGCAGCGGAGCTCATGAAAATTCCATATACAGTAGTCATTGGCGAAAAAGAGATCGGCGGTGGAGAGTTAGTCCCTCGTGTTCGTAAGGACTTAGAGGTGAGCGAGGAGCACCAGCTCATGACGACTGATGAGTTCCTAAAAACTGTGGCACACGAAGCAAAATCGCGAGTAAACAAGTCGTCGCTGTAATTCAGGGCAAGACCATGGAAACAATTGATCCGAATTTTCGCGAGCGTGTTGAAGCGGTTGTTGCTCAAATTCCCACAGGCCGTGTGATGACTTATGGTCAGATAGCGGCACTCTGTGGGAATGCCCGGGCTGCACGTATCGTCGGCGGCATTGCTCACTTTGGCGATCCGGCGCTTCCCTGGCAGCGCGTCGTAAACAAACAAGGAGGGTTGGCGGCTGGCTACCCGGGTGGTTGGCGGGGACACAAAGAAGTACTGGAAGCGGAGGGTGTTACAGTCACGGACGACTTTAGAGTTGATATCGGCCGCTTGTTGTGGTGGCCGCCTGAACATATGCAGCGCCAGCAGGAGTTGCTATGAATTCACCGCTTTTGGTTATTGTTGGTGAGACGGGTAGCGGTAAGACAGCTCTTGCAATCGCGCTTGCCAAGCGATTTCATGGCGAAATTATTGCTGCCGACTCGCGCACCGTCTATACGGGCATGGACATCGGGACCGCCAAGCCGACCCTCGAAGAACGGTGCGGCATACCGCACTATGGCTTCGATGTTGTCGAGCCAAACCAGCAATTTACAGCGTATGACTTTCAGCGGCTTGCCCAACAAGCAATAGATGACATTGCCGGGCGCGGTAAGCTGCCGATTGTCGTCGGTGGCACGGGACTGTATATTGATGCGCTCTTGTATAACTTTACGTTCCGGCCAAAGCCAAGTTTGTCGACACGCGTCCAGCTGCAAGGTCTCAGTATCAAAGAACTACAGGACCGTATACTGGCGCGTAATCTTCCAATGCCGGTAAATCGTAATAATTCCCGGCATTTGACTCGCGTGCTCGAGAGCGAGGGAGTGGCAGGGCGGCGCACAACGTTGCGGCCGAATACCCTGATCATTGGTATATCGCTGCCGCGTGGTGGATTGCCGGCACGGCTTACGGCACGTATTAACGCGATGATAGAAGCAGGGCTAGTCGATGAAGTGCGTAGATTGCGAGCCACCTATGGCACTATTGAGGCGTTTCGTGCGCCCGGGTACACGGCAATGGCTGCATATCTTGACGGTACGCTTTCATTAGAGGAGGCAAAGCACGAGTTTTTGAAGGCAGATGCGTCACTCGCTAAACGGCAGCGTACTTGGTTTAAGCGCAATAAAGCTATTCATTGGCTGGATGACAAGAATACATTGGACCAGGCAGAGCGGCTTATTTCTATGCAGTTTCACATCTGAATGTACTGATTTGTTGTACTGTTTGTTACAATGAAATTATGATCGAACAATAAAAAAAAAAAAAAACACGAGTGAAGCTATTGCAGCTGTTCATGAGTAACCCCAACCGTTCATTTTATGTGCGCGAAATAACGCGCAAAATCGACGAACAGATTAATTCAGTACGGCGGGAATTATCAAACCTTCTCAATATTGGTATTATCGTCTCTGATACAACAAATAATCGGCTATACTATGAGGTCGATCAGTCGTATGAATTTTACGAGCCACTAAAGACTATTTTCGGTTCTAGTGCCGCTGATGAAGGCAAGGCAGTAACCAAGTCGGGCAGCCGGGATGAATACAAGACTTTGGGAAATGTCGAACTACTGCTCTATACAGGTCAATTTACCCGTGACGAACGGGCAGGGGTTGATGTACTTCTTGTCGGGAGCATGAATGCAAATGCTGTCCAAAAATTTATTACTGAGCTTGAACATCAGGAAGGCAAGGAATTACGGTACACGATGATGAGTTTAGCAGACTTTCAGTATCGACAGCAGGTTAAGGACCGGTTCTTGACAGGCGTCTTGAGCTCAAAATACCAGGTATTGATTGACAAGCAGAGTTTACTGGATAATAAGGAGTAATAATGGATTTACAGTACTACGGGGGCAACTGTGTTGCCCTAACAGCAAAGGGCATACGTCTCGTTGTTGATGATAATTTGGTGGAGCTGGGAGCAAAGTCGGTAACGCGGCCTGACGACATTATCTTATTTACCGGTGCGCATGGTGCCGGTAAAGGTGAGCCACGATTGGTCATTGATGGGCCAGGTGAGTATGAAGTGTCGGGATTGTCAGTTATTGGTATCGCTGCCCGCGCACATGTTGACCCGGAGGGTACCCATAACGCGACAATGTATAAGATAATGACAGACGAAGCGAATTTTTTCATCACAGGCCATGTGTACCCTGATTTAAATTACGATCAACTTGAGGCAATCGGTATGGTCGATATTATGGTTGTTCCGATGGGAGGCAATGGCTATACCCTTGATCCAGTCGGCGCCATGCAGCTTATCAAGAAAGTTGAACCAAAAGTCGTGGTGCCGACACACTATGCTGATGAGGCCGTACATTATCCGGTTGACCAGCAGCCACTTGAGCAGGTATTGAAAAATGTAGGCATGGAACCAAAGGATACCGTAGCGAAATATCGGTTTAAGCCCGCAGAGGCAACCGACGCAACGCAGCTGCTCATTGTCACGCGTAGCTAGCATTCGCTGCCCGATTCTATAGAGCAAATTATAAAAAACTCCCGAAACAGGGAGTTTTTTATTGAGATTTCCTGCGCAGTGTTACGCTGTTAGCAGGCCTTTTTTCTTCATCGTGCGAATGGCCTGTG
>CAZPPY010000111.1:0-3018 GCA_964588575.1 uncultured Candidatus Saccharibacteria bacterium | reverse complement strand
ATCTTTTCCCCGCGTTCGTCGGTATACGTCGTCGCCTGGTTATCCAGCAGCTTGATAAAATCATCGGTCACGACGTCGCCGATGCACATTATGTCTGTTTGTTTCGTCCCACCGTTGTGTGTCATATATTTCCTCTTTTGACTGTATTATACCGTAACCGCTTTACCGACTGAGTTGAAATCATCAATTTTGTCTTCCACCACCTTCTGAACTGCCGGAACGACTGCTTTTGTAATTAACTTTGCAACTGAATATTCATCGGGATTATCTTTCAGAACCTTTTCGAGCGCTTCGCGGTAAGCAACCCGCATATCAGAGTTAATATTCACTTTAGTAACACCGATCTGCACAGCGCTGACAAAATAGTGCCCTGGCGTGCCGCTGCCGCCGTGGAGGCTTATATTGCAATCAATTGCGCTGCGGATTTGCTCGAGTAGGTCCAGATCCAGCTTCTTCGGTACCGGATACTTGCCATGGAGATTGCCGATGGCCGCCGCAAATGTATCAATACCAGTCGCGTCCACAAAATGCCGTGCCCCTTCCGGCGTGCTGAATGTCTTTCTGATTGCTTCGTAATCGATTTTTTCGGTGTGCAGATTACTTGAACCGCCAAAATAATGAGGCTCGCTTTCGACCAGCGCACCGGTAAATTTTGCATATTCTACAATCTCTCTGGTCGCCGCGATGATATCTTCGTCGCTTGCCTCGTGGTTTGCCTGCGACACATCGATATGGATAAACTCAAAACCGGCTTCAATGCCCTTCTTCGCATTTTCGACCGACGGCGAATGATCCAGGTTGATATACATTTCTATGCCATATTGAAGTTTGAAATTATCAACCATGTCACGGACGTTTTGCAGGCCGATATCGTCTACTTCCCCCTGGCTAACCTCCACCAGCACCGGAGAATGTTTCTGTGCCGCCGCCTGCGCGACAGCTTTGAGTGTTGGTTCGTCGTCAAGGTTAAACGCACCGAAAGCCCAGTGTTCGGTGCGGGCCTGCGCCATTCGTTCGCGGGCGCGTGCACAGTTTTGGCGGATTTGTACTAGAGTCAATGGCATATAACATCCTTTACCTTACCTCACAGTATAGAAGCGCTTACGGTTGCACTGCAAGCATATTGCCGGTACTATCAGCGATAATGGATAAGGTTACCTTTGCGCGGCCTCGCCCGGAACCGGCGGAACGTCTTACCCCAGGCACGCACATACTCATTATTGGCGGCGCGCCGTTCTTGCGTGAGCGGGCACGATCATCACTACGCATGCGGGATTTTATCCCCGTCATGCAGGAAAATGAATTGGATGCGGCAAAATGGATTGCCGCAAACATGAAAAAAGTCAGCGGGCAGCTCGCGACATTGATCGGCGGCCTCGTCCTGATGGATGGGCTTAGCTGGCAGGAGCAAGATGGCCTAGACAGCGAATCAGCGTTTTTAGCTGATATAGTACGTGCACGCAAACTGCTCCTGCCCGGCATGTTTGCCGTTGCCTTTCAGGCCAACGGCCCTCGCCCTGACAACCCGTTTGAACCGGCACAGTTGCTCAGTTTTTACGCTTTGCCGGATATCGATCATCTGGGCGAACGGTTCGAACGGGCGATCGGCAAGCAGATAGTGCAATAACCTATCGCTTACGCTCAACCACTTTGCGTGCTGCAGCGCGAATGTGTTTGGCATCCAGGCCAAAGTACTCAAGTAGTTCATTCGGCTCACCTGATTCGCCGAAACGGTCTTGCATACCAATCCGTTTCATAGGCACTGGAAATTCTTCGCCCAATAGTTCTGCAATCGCACCGCCCAAGCCGCCATTGACCTGCGCCTCTTCAGCGGTGACGACGCATTTTGTTTTGCGTACGCTCCGAAGGATTGTTTCAGTATCAAGCGGTTTAACAGTCGGCACGTGCACTACCTCAGCATCAATGCCGTCTTTAAAGAGCTTCTCGGCGGCGACCATTGCCTGATACGTCATCGTGCCAGTTGCAATAATTGTCACATCCTCCCCTTCGGCAAACACGTAGGCCTTGCCGATTTCAAAGGGCGTATCCGCCGTGGTAATGATAGGTGTTGCTTCACGTGCTAAACGCATATAATTTGGCCGCTTGTCCTTCGCCATTGCCAGCGTTGCTTTCTCTGCTTCTACGCTGTCGCACGGTGCAATCACTACCATGTTTGGCAGGCTGCGCATCAGGGCCAGATCTTCCAGCATCTGATGCGTCGCGCCATCCGGCCCGACTGATACACCCGCGTGCGATCCAATCAGTTTAACTGGTCGGTCATTCAAGCAAATCGTGGTACGGATTTGCTCCCAACAGCGGCCGGGTTCAAAGGCAGCATAACTGCTGACGAACGGAATTTTATCCATTGCCGCCAGTCCTGTACCGACAGTTACCAGGTTCTGCTCTGCGACGCCAATCTCTATATATCGATCTGGAAATTTCTTTGCAAATGCATCCATTTTGGTGGATACCGTAAGGTCGGCACAAGCCGCAACCACGCGCGCATCAAGCTCGCCGGCCGTTACCAGCCCCCGTCCGAAGCCGGCGCGGATCGGTTCGCCTTTTATATCGCCCGCCAGTATATTTTTTACTAGATACATCTTATTCATGTTCACTCCTGATCCTGCCACCGAGAGTGCGCAGCTCATGCAATGCAATCGCTGCCTGCTCGGCTTTCGGCGGGTCGCCCGGCACATCTTGGGTGCCTGGAGGGTTACCGTGCCAGTGATAGTCGTATTCCATAAAGTCCACCCCCTTGCCCGGCACCGTCAGCGCAATAATCATCGTCGGTTTTTCGGTAATAGCCCGGCCCATCGCACAAGCATCGATCACTGCTTCGATGTTATTGCCGTCAATCTCCAGCACATGCCAGCCGAAGGCTTCCCACTTGGCTTTTAGATCCTCTAATGGCATGACTTGTTCCGTCGGTCCGTCGATCTGGATATTATTGCGGTCGGTAATGGCAATAATGTTGCTCAGTTTGTATTTGCCGGCCAGCATCGCTGCCTCCCATACATT
>CAZPPY010000110.1:0-3124 GCA_964588575.1 uncultured Candidatus Saccharibacteria bacterium | reverse complement strand
TGCCGTAGATGAAATTATTCTCGCTACCAATGCCAGCGTAGAAGGCGAATCGACAGCATTATATATCCGGCAGCAGGTTGGTGACCGGCCGGTGAAAATTACCCGCCTGGCACGCGGCCTGCCAATCGGTGTCGATCTTGAATATGCCGACCAGATTACACTCGGCCGTGCCCTTGAAGGCCGAACACAACTCTAAGTTTTTGGCTCAGGGGAAGGGGTGTTTGCCTGAGTTTCCGCGATAAACGTTTTACCGATCTGTCTAACAAAGTCAGGACTTATAGGACCAAAGCGGTCATCAAGTGTCTCCACAAAGCTAACTGCATATAAACCGACAAGGCTGTAGATATTTCTATCGCACGGGTTCGCAACGTCGCGTGCGGCCCGGGTAAGTGAACACGCAAGTTCCTTAGGAGACGCCCGTTTGTCAGGAAAGTACGTTAAAATAGACTCGACAAAGCGCAGATACAGCGGAGTGTAATCCACTACCTCACGTATGTCTCCTGTTAGAATGCTTTGAACAAGCAACTCCACATCAGTGCGGGTAATTGTGGTCCACTCTCTGCATTTGTTGGATGGTCTACGTGCCATGTCGCATCTTTTATAATATTACAACTTTATGTATATACTAATTTGTTTGAGCGTAATGTGACGTTGATACTTTATACTAGAGATATGAAATTAAACTTTTGTCCGGAGTGCGCGGCGCCGCTCACGCAGCGCGATCAGACCGATTATGTATGCGCCAACGGACACGTATATCACAATAACCCGCACGCATCATGCAGCGTCGTTTTTCTCAACGACAGGAATGAGATTCTATTCAGCCGCCGCGGCATCGAACCGAAAAAAGGCATGTATACGCTGCCCGGCGGTTTCCAGAATTATGACGAAGATGCTTATCACGCCGCTCAGCGCGAAATGAAAGAAGAGCTCGGCGTCGATATTGCCATTAAAGGTTTAGAACCCATTGACACGGCGCTCCACTATTATCTGGAGAATGACACCGCCAGCGGTATTTCGTTCCTCTGCCGCAGCTGGCAAGGCGAAATGAAGGCCGGCGACGACACCGAGTCATTTGAATGGAAGGCGATCGAATTCCTGCAGACGGAGGAAATCGCCTGGCCATATCCGCAACTGTACGCTAAGCTGAAGAAAATTACACATTGAGGAACGCTATGTATGCCGAAGCAGCCGCCATCAAGAAACTCGTCAACAGCGCCGAACGCATTGTTATTATTCAGGCCGACAACCCTGATGCCGATTCACTCGGATCCAGCCTAGCGCTCGAGCATATTTTAGGCGACCTCGGCAAGCAGCCCTATATGTACTGCGGTGTCGATATTCCTACCTATTTGCGCTACTTAAGCGGTTGGGATCGAGTCATGCGTGAGCTGCCAAAGCAGTTCGACATGAGCATCGTCGTTGATGCTTCGACCATGACATTGCTGGAGAAGATACAGATAAACGGAGAGGTTGGCTGGATCGCCGCCAAGCCAACAGTCGTATTGGACCATCACGGCACAGTCGATCATAAGATCGACTTCGCAGCCGTAACCCTCTGCGATGATCACACATCATCAACCGGTGAGCTGGTTTTCAACCTTGCCGGCCAGCTCAAGTGGCGAATAAACCCCGAAGCAGCCGCGAGCCTCATGACCGCCATTCTCGGCGACACGCAAGGGCTAACCAATGACCTGGCCACGGCCGATACCTATCGTGTCATGGCGGAACTGACCACGCTTGGAGTTAACCGGCCACTGCTCGAAGAACAACGGCGTGAGTTCAATAAAATGACAATCGAGATATTCAAATATAAAGGCCGGCTCATTGACCGCGCTGAATTTGTAGCCGGCGGCCGGATTGCGAATGTGATGGTGCCGCAAGATGAAATCAATACCTACAGCCCGCTATACAATCCAGTGCCACTTATTCAGGGCGATATGCTCATGACATCAGGAATTGCAATTGCAATCGTGTTTAAAGAATACAGCGACGGGAAGGTCACTGCGGCAATCCGCGGCAATGCCATCGCCGATAAAATAGCCGCACACATGGGGGGCGGCGGTCATCCGTATGCCAGCGGCTTCAAAATCACCAATGGCCAGCCATTCAATGAGATTAAAGCCAAATGCATTGCGTTTGCTACGCAATTACTTGACGAACTTGACAGGGCAGCACCCATAGCCTAGAATTGCCTGTCATGAGCGGTCTTCATACATATACCACAACTTGCTACTGTCCCATTTGTATGTAGGTGAGGCTGGTTTTTTACGCATGCGAAACGGGCCTCACCGGCCCGTTTTTTTGTTACTGCATGCGTACAGTGAATAAAAGGAGAACCTCATGACAGGCTTTACAACAAAGGCACTACACAGTACCTATGATGATGCCCAAGATGGCGCCGTCATTCCACCAATACACCTAACTACCACTTTTCGATTTGGCAACAAACAAGGCTACGACTATTCTCGTTCCGGCAACCCGACCAGACAGGCACTAGAGGCAACTCTCGCAGCATTGGACGGTGCCCGACATGCGTTGGCCTATAGTTCAGGATCAGCCGCATTGGCCAACGTTGCCGCGCTCCTGAAACACGGGGAAGGGATACTATTTTCGGCGGACGCATATGGGGGCACCTATCGGTATGTTACGCAGGTTTTAGCACCACAAGGCTTACCGTACTACATAGCAGACCTGACCAATATCAATGCAGCCACAGCAATATTACGAAAGCATACGAACGTACGTATCGTCTGGGTTGAAACGCCTACGAATCCGCTGCTCAAGGTCACCGACATTAAACAACTGGCCACCGCCGCCCATGCCTCAGGCGCAATCCTGGTTGTCGACAATACTTTCGCAACACCTATACTCCAGCTACCGCTCTTACTCGGAGCCGACATTGTAGCCTATTCGACCACAAAGTATTTAAATGGGCACAGCGACAGCATCGGCGGGTCGCTTGCCATGAATGACGACGCACTCCACCATCAGCTGAAATTCCTCCAAAACGCTATCGGCGCTATATTGTCACCGTTCGATTCGTGGCTGACGCTGCGCGGACTACGCACACTCGAGCTGCGCATGATGCGGCATATAGAGAATGCGCGACAAATTGCCGACT
>CAZPPY010000109.1:0-3140 GCA_964588575.1 uncultured Candidatus Saccharibacteria bacterium | reverse complement strand
ATAGAATGATCCGTCGGTAGTCTCCGCTTGGATTTGGCGATGGTGTTTCAGATCAAGAACTTTGTGTACGATGTCTGCCAGATCGATATTCCAGCTTATTGGCTTTATCAATTCGATCAGGTGTTTTTCTAATGCTTCCTCTGTATTTGTCTGGAATAGTCGATTCGCGACACCGTTAACCACCTCAACCTTGGAGTTGCGGTTCACGAGCACAAAGCCCTGCTCCAAGGAGTTGATAGATGACATTAGGTAGGCGCGAGCTTCGTTTAACTCCTCAGTGCGGACGGTAACTTCGTGTTCAATGATGCTCTGGGTATGCAGTTCTTTCGTGATATCGGTCAAAACAATAACCCACAAGTTATGATTCGCCAGCTGCAACGGCGAACCAGTCACCCGGACAGGCACGGGATCGCCATGCTGTCGGGTGATATCTATATGGTCAAGCCGCGTCTTTTCATCGGCTTTTGTACTGCCGGCCGTAAATGCCTCTTCAACTTTCGAACGGTCCGCCTCAGAGAGCGATCCAGTAAGAGATAACTTTGTCGTGCTTTCGGCTTTCGCACCAAGCAAGGCTTCTGCAGCTGTATTCATATACACGACGCTGAAGTGCTCATCGGTAACCACCACTGCGTCATCCATCAACGCCAACACCGTATGTGAAAATATTGTCGGGCTAATACTAAGCAACTGGTACTTAACGACACCATAGACAAGCAGTACGCCGGCGATCGTAAAGAATGTCATGGCAAGCGTCGGTACGTTGTATCCGAGCGAAGGGATAACGCCATCACTGATGGTACCGAGCACGACAGGTATGGTAGTCGCGATAATAAACAGCTTGCTTTGTTGCCGAAGTATTGGGTTGCGTGTGTGCCGCCTGAAGCTAATCAGCCGGACAAGCGAGATAATAACCAAACCGTTGTACCACAGAACGGGAAAAATGATCCCCGGGCCTGGATTGTTGTTCCAACCCCATGCAAAAAGATGCATTTTATCAATATGCAAGTCAAATATAGTGTTTGTCGCCATATAAAAGAACGCCAGCATCGTCGTCGCGACAAGCAGCCATGCGGTTAACCCCGGATATTTTCGGTCAGATTGGTTCGTGTAGGCCAGCGTAAAAAGAAAGACACTCGGCCCGATACCGCCGGCACAGGCGCTCATAAGTTCCCAGAATATCGCCGTACTCGGTGTTGCGCCAAGGCGTTGCAACAGCTCTCCGAGTGCATATATGGTGAGGCTCAGAAAGTAAAGAGACAACCATATGCGCTCGTCAGTACGAGCCTGCCGCCGCGACATATAGATAAATAATCCAAAGTTAACAAGAATGGTCGAGGCCGATAATAGGACAAACGGATTGAAGCGAAAGTCTAGCAAACTCTTGTTAGCTGAGATTGCAGTCGCATACAGCCCGCCAATGACAAGTAACCCGACTAACCCTGCAGCAAACCGGGATTTTATAGCAAAACGCGTATTTTCCATTTTATAAAAGCCTTATGCTTAACTACTTACCTTAACAATACCTGAGGGGCGTGCAAAACACTACCCTATTGCTTGAGATATTTCTCCCAGAGCTCGGGCCCCACTTCCCTAAGAACAGCTAGTCTCTCTTGAGCATGACCATGAAGGCGTCGGCTGGAATGTCGACTTTACCGAAGCGCTTCATCCGCTTTTTGCCCTTGGCTTGTTTGGCCAGGAGCTTCTTTTTGCGCGACACGTCGCCACCATACAAATAGCCGGTGACGTCTTTGCGGTACGCACTAATGTCCTCGCGAGCGATAAACTTACCGCCGATAGCCGCCTGCAGGCTGACCTGGAAGTTCTGGCGCGGGATAACCTCTTTTAGCTTCTCCACGGTGTCACGGCCAAGACCCTGTGCCTCGGTACGGTGAACCATAATACTCAGTGCATCAACTTTCTCGCCGCCGACGTAAAAATCCAGCCGCACTAAATCCTCAGCGCGGTAACTATCAAGCTCATAATTGAACGACCCGTAGCCGCTGGTGACACTTTTCAGCTTGTCATAAAAATCCGTCAGCAAATTTGCAAGCGGCGCATCGAATGTTACGACGGCCTGCGTATCGACATAGCTCACATTCTTATGAATGCCGCGCTTCGAAACGATGAGCTGAATCACGGCGCCAACGTATTCCTGCGGCACGACGATCTCGCCTTTGATCCATGGTTCACGGATTTCTTCGATCTGTGCCGGATCGGGCAAATCGGCTGCAGACTGAATGTCTAATTCACCGCCGCTCGTCATGCTCACTTGATAGTCGGTTGACGGATTAGTCACCACGAGATTGAGGCCGTATTCTCGCTCCAGCCGCTCACGGACGATGTCCATGTGGAGTAAGCCCAAAAAGCCGATACGCACCCCAAAGCCGAGTACCGGTGAATTTTCTGGTGCAAAATGGAGCGCCGAATCACTCAAAGACAGTTTTTCGATCGCATCTTTCAGGTCCTGATACTGTTCATTGCTCTCCGGGAAAAAGCCGGCATAGACAAACGGCTTTACATCTTGATAGCCAGGCAATGATACAGTGGCAGAATCGCGCGCAAGCGTCACTGTGTCGCCGACTTTTGCCTCGCGCGTACTTTTAAGGTTGGTGACGATATAGCCGATTTCACCCGCGCCGAGCTGGCTCCCCGCCACCATATCCGGCTTCAGTGCGCCGACTTCCAGTGCCAGTCCTTGAGCGTCTGTCGCCATCATTTTGATCGCGGCATTTTTGATAATCGCCCCATCGAA
The DNA here is from genome assembly GCA_964588575.1 of uncultured Candidatus Saccharibacteria bacterium. Taxonomy (GTDB): domain Bacteria; phylum Patescibacteriota; class Saccharimonadia; order Saccharimonadales; family UBA4665; genus JANWHZ01. The sequence continues at coordinate 388 of CAZPPY010000109.1, read as the reverse complement.
TACGCGCACATACAAAATAACGCCGCGATAATCGTCGTAGTAACTATCAAAAATTAATGCACGCGTCGCGTCATGGGTTGAAGATTTTGGCAGGGGGATATCACTGATAATCCGGTCGAGCACGGCTTCCACGCCCTGCCCTGTTTTGGCCGAAATATGCAGAATATCTTCGGGCTTGCAGCCAAGCAAGCTCACCATTTCGGCAGTCGTTTTCTCGATGTCCGCAGCCGGCAGATCGATTTTGTTCAGTACCGGAATAATGGCCAGCCCGGCGCCAATTGCCAAGTACAAATTCGATAATGTCTGTGCCTGCATACCTTGCGTGGCATCTACTACCAAGAGTGCGCCCTCGCACGCTTCCAGGCTTCGCGATACTTCATAACTGAAG
>CAZPPY010000108.1:0-3273 GCA_964588575.1 uncultured Candidatus Saccharibacteria bacterium | reverse complement strand
CAAGCAGGTCGTCGGCACACTCAAACTCGAAAACGGTCATTATTATGTCGACGTGAACGGTCGAAATCTGCGCGTGTTGCTTGCCAGCGTCACCTATTTCAAGGCCAAGCCGGGCGACCAGGTCAGCGCCAATGTTCCCGAAGACGACACGAACGCCGAGTGGGCTGCTCTCGAAGCCGCTTTGTAAGTACGCGCGACTATCTCATCAAGCGGCGTCTCTATTTTGCCGCTGTATCTATCGGTCTGGGTAGTTTGGGTTTGCTATTCGCGTTTGTGATACCGTTGCAATCGTATACTGGATCAGCCGCGTACTCGCTTTGCAATGGCAGTAATTTTCGACCAGATAACACGCATTACGGCGGTCCTATAGGTAATACATACCACCTCATAAAAGGTGAGTTGGGAGATTATTTGAATGCGAAAGAATACGTTCGCACACAAACGGCTGCCTGCGCCGACCCGACTGTCAGGCTATATTTCTAGCGATAGTTTGTTTCGTACGATGGAGCTCCAAAAGAGCTTGCGAATAGCACAACGCCCATGCGGACAATAGCGTCGTATAATTAGGGCCATGGGGCAGGCGTTATATCGTAAGTACCGGTCAAAGTCGCTTGGTGAAATTCTTGGACAGGAGCATATCACTGAGACACTCAGGCGAGCCATCGAAACTGGCCGGATTAGTCATGCGTATCTATTCACTGGTCCGCGCGGCGTCGGCAAGACGTCCATCGCCCGTATTCTGGCGCACGAATTAAACGGCGTCCCATACAACGGCGAAGATAACCACTTGGATATCATTGAAATCGATGCCGCCAGCAACGGTGGTGTCGACGAGATTCGTGATCTGCGCGACAAGGTCTACATCGCGCCGAGCGCGGGTAAGTTCAAAGTCTACATCATCGACGAAGTCCACATGATGACCACCAGTGCGTTCAATGCGCTACTAAAAACGCTCGAAGAACCGCCCGCACACGCCGTGTTTATACTCGCTACTACCGAAGCGCATAAATTGCCGGCAACAATCATTAGCCGCACACAGCGCTTCACGTTCAAGCCGATCGACCAGGCGAAAGTCGTCGCACACCTCCGATATATCGCAGAACAAGAAAAGATAGACATCGACAGTGATGCGCTGGCACTCATAGCCGAGCATGGCGAAGGCAGCTTCCGTGATAGCATCAGCATGCTTGATCAAGCAAGCAGTGCGGGCAGCCGCATTGACCGGGCGGCGGTTGAGCAATTGCTTGGCATTCCGCCCGTATCCATCACGGCTGATTTGCTTGCGCAAGCCGGCAGCCACGATACCGCCAATTTGGTAACACTGCTAGCACGCTTACGAACTGACGGCTATCAGGCGTCTGCTCTCTCCCGGCAGCTTGGACAATCACTTAGGGCGCAACTCATGGCCGGGGCAATGCCCTTTGACCGCGATACAACGTTAACCCTCTTGCGGCGCTTAATCGATGTGCCGGCATCGCATAATCCTGACCAACTCCTGGAGCTCGTGTTGCTTGAAGCTGCGCTTGTTACGGCAGATACCGCTCCAGCAATGACCGTACAGCCGGCACCTGCTCCTGTGACTACTATGCTTGCTGCACCACGGCCGAAGGCGGCAAAAACGGCGATTAAGGAGCCTGAACCCCTAGCGCTAGAATCTGAAAAGCCTGCCGCAACCACTGTCGCAACCCTAACCGCCGAGCTAAAATCCGATGATGATGCACCGGCGGGAACGATCACTGTTACAAATGACGCATGGCAGACACTACTTGATGCACTAAAAAAGCAATACAACACGCTCTACGGCATCATTCGCATGGCACGGCCAGAATTCAAGCCGGGACAGGTGGAGCTAACATTTGGCTACGCTTTCCACCAGAAACGGGCGAACGATGCCAAAAATAAGAAAATCCTGACTGCGCTGCTTGAGGAAATTACCGGCGAAAGGATAGCAGTCCATTGCAAATACGACAAGACGGTGACGCCGCCGGCGCCAACCTTGCCGGCCGCTATCCAAAATACAGATCCTGCCGCCCCGCTTAGTGCCATCAGTAACATATTCGGCGGCGGCGAAGTTTTAAAGCCCTAAGCACAAGCGAAATCACAAAACTAACTGCTATGCTATAGTAAGTAAATATGGACGATAGGCAAGGGAGTACTGCAGCAACTCTTATTGATATTGATGCCGAGAGAAGTGTTCTCGGCTCATTGCTTATTGATCAAGATGCAATCGTAAAAATTTCTGATAAATTACTCGCTGATGATTTTGCTTCGCAGCAACATCAATACATATATAGCGCTGTCCAGAAGCTTTATGAAGATCGCAAAGCTATTGACATCCTCACCCTTTCGAGTGAATTAAAAGCGGAGAGAAAACTTGAAGATGCAGGCGGAGCGCCTTATTTAACAGAACTCACGAACTATGTTCCGACGGCGTCGCACGTCGAAAGCTATGCATCACTGGTTTTAGAGAAGTCAGTCCGCAGGCAGATTCTTAAGGTCAACAAAGAATTACAAGCACTTGTTTTAGATGAGACGAAAAAAGTAAAAGACCTCTTGGAAATAACCGAAGCCGAACTTATGAAAGTCGGGCAACAACAGGTAAAACAAAACATTGTTAGCCTTGAGGAGATTCTGGAAGAGAGCTTTGAACGCCTGGACACCCTTCATCGTGATAAGAAAAAACTGCGCGGCATTCCTACTGGCTTCAAAGATCTCGACGATATGACAGCCGGATTACAACGATCAGATTTATTCATTTTGGCCGCCCGTCCATCAATGGGTAAGACGGCGTTTGTTCTGAACTTGGCGCATAATGTAGCCGTACAGTCGAAAGAAACAGTTCTGTTATTCAGCCTGGAAATGAGTAAAGATCAGCTGGTTGACCGTCTATTATCCATGGAATCAGGTGTTGATGCCTGGGCGCTCCGAACCGGCAATTTGACTGACGCTGACTTTGAAAAAATCGCTTCTGCAATGGGAACATTATCCGAAGCACCAATTTATATTGATGACACACCAGGCATCACGGTCAGCGAATTGCGTACGAAAGCGCGGCGTGAGGCACATCAACGACCGCTTGGCCTCATTATTGTTGACTATCTTCAGCTCATGACTGGAGGTGATAAATACTCGAGCATGGCAAACCGGGTCCAGGAGATTTCAGAAATTTCACGAGGTCTGAAGGGTATTGCACGAGAGTTAAATGTACCGCTTATTGCGTTAAGTCAGCTGAGTCGTTCGGTTGAAAGTCGGCCTGACAAAATTCCACAGCTC
>CAZPPY010000107.1:0-3286 GCA_964588575.1 uncultured Candidatus Saccharibacteria bacterium | reverse complement strand
CGAACCCTCGCGGGGGCTTGCGCCCCCCTAATGATTTAGCAAACCATCCCCTTCAACCACTTGGGTACCTCTCCTCGTCGAAGCCTGCACTGGCGCTTCCGTTTTACCTTGGAAGGCAAAAACTTCAGCCTGCAATTATGCTTCTCCTCTCAAAATTGCATTCAGTCGCTTCGCTCCTTGGATTGCAATTTTGGGGTTGCTAACTCAGTTATTCTAACAGATGAGTTTATTGTACGGAAGCCCTGAGTTCAGACCGGATTTGCATTAAGATCTTACCGGCCACATTTTGACCATGACCATCGTTGCCGCAACCCCAGAAAGTGTCCCATGGCGAGTTCTCGACAATTGTCCGATCCCCGGTAGCTAGCAGTATTTCTCTAACGTCCTGGTTTTGCTGTACTTTCGCGCGTACGGCATCGGTCATAAAACCAACTTTAACTTTGTCCCAGTCAGCTCGGCGCACGCTTCTATTCGCCGCGGCAATCTTGGCAGCCTCATACGGACTGCGGGCAGAATATATCAGTTGGGCTATTTTCGGAGCCGTTTCTTCAAACTTCTTGAAGTGATAAGCGTGTTCTACGCTAGAAAATCGGCGACCCCAGATATCTATTGCATGAGCAGACCAATTACCAAATACATTGATAGCATCCGTAAAGAAATAAACGGCGGCGACCGTGGTCTTGTTCTGAATTTGGTCTATGTCAGGATATGCGTCCATAAATTGGCGGAAGGGGTGGGATTCGAACCCACGGTGACATTGCTGCCACGACAGTTTTCAAGACTGTTACCTTAAACCGCTCGGTCACCCTTCCGCAACAGGGGTGATTATATCAGGCAACGATGTATTACGCCATAGTATTGTACAGATCTACGCCTGCGCGAACACAACCGCCGAAACGCGTTTGGCGCCAGCGGCCTTGAGGGCGCGGGCCGCAGCCTCCAGCGTGGCGCCGGTAGTTATGACATCGTCGACCAGCACAATGTGCCGACCGGCAACTACCTCGGGGCGCCGCACATCAAACGCTCCCTCCAGTTGGGTCAGCCGCTGCTGACGCGTAGCGCCGCGCTGTTGCTTTTGGTTCAGGCGAATGAGCAACAGATCGGTAGGCAGGGAGGTCCGGCGGGCAAACGCTCGGGCAAGCAGTACTGCCTGGTCATAGCCACGATGGCGAACATGGCTGGTCGTTGCCGGTACTGCCGCTATAAGGGCACTATCAGGCAGCGGAAGCCGGCTGGCCATTACCGCTGCAGCAGCCCATGCTGCTGCCCGTGCCCGGTCAAATTTCAGACGCCATACGAGCTGTTTACTTGAGCCCTCATACCGTGTCGCCGCGCGCACGCTGTACAGCGGACTCGTTCGGCGGCAAGTGGCACACGTACGGCCGGCAGGGGAGAGCCGGTGGCAGCGATAGCAGCGGTCAGCTACCGACAACGCCCGGTTCTGGCACGGGCTACACCACACAGAACCCTCCCGTCCACAATCTATACAGAGATGTGGAGCGATAAGCGCCAACAGTACGTCAAACATAAGAGTGTTGTATTTAAAGCGTTGTAAATATATGGGTGAAGCGTTGCACTCTGTTTCATAACTAAGCTATACTGCTATCAAGACAAAAACGCAAGAGTCACCTGTTTTAAGTATCTTTTGGAGGGTAACAACATGGCGCGACGCAATCAGCGCGACGACGACCTACTGCTTGAAGAAGATGAATTGACCGCAGCGTTCTTGGGCGACGAAGATCTCGGCAATAATAATGCGGCTGGCGCACAACCGGCTGCACCTAGCGGCGATGAGTGGGGCGACGACGAGGAAGGGGCCGTACCTGGCCAGCTAGCCGTAGACGTCTACGAAACCAAGGAACGCCTGGTTGTAAAGGCCCGGACTGCCGGAGTGAACAAAAATGACCTCGATGTCAGCATTTCCGACAACCAGCTCACGATCCGCGGCACACTCAGTGCCGGCAACGAAGATGAGGTAGAGAACTATTTCCTACAGGAATGTTACTGGGGAGAATTCTCACGCACTATCGCACTGCCGGTCCCGGTACGCGAAGAAGATATCGAAGCTGTTCTCAAGGATGGCGTTCTGACTGTCAGCTTCGGCAAACTCGAGCAGAACACGGTTAAGAAAATCCAGGTTCTATAGGACTACGCTCGAAGGTCCCAAAACTACCGTGCTGAAATGGTGCGGTAGTTTTTCGTTGCCACGGCTCGCATGGCCGCCAACGAAAAACCTCCCGATTAAGGGAGGTTCTCTGGTAACTTACTTTTAGAGCGGCCAGCTAGCCAACGAGCGTCGAAGACTGATTGAGCACGAAGTGGACTATCAGCTGCGACAGGGCAACGATAACCAGACCGACCAGCGCGTAGATAATGGTCGTCTTTGCGGCCGAAACCTTGCTTGAGTCGCCACCAGAGGTGATGTAGCGCAAGCCGCCGACGATGATCATGAGTACGGCAATAACACCAACAACCGCCGAGAAGATGGTAATCACTTTAGAGAGCAGGCTGTTCAGGTTGTCAGTTGTTGCACCGGTCTGACAGTCGGTATTGCTGCCGTTGATGTTGATGTTCGTGCCCGAACACAGGCTGTTATTGATATCCGTTGGACTTACATCGGCATACGCTGCCGGAGCAAGCACGACGGCGGGCAAGGCTATGAGCGAGAGCGCGGAGACACTTACCAGGAGACTTTTCAATTTTTTGATCATGAAGTTACCTTTCTTAATCCTACTTAAACTTATAGCATGCCGATCTATAATCTTCAAGCATTATAATCCTTATGCTTGCGGCGTGCCAGTACTGAAACGGTAGCGTCAAATGATGCTTATTTTGCATTGGTCAGTACGAAGTGGACTAGTGTCTGCGAGAGCACGACCACGAGCAGACCAATAAGCGCATAGATAAGCGAATTCTTCGCGCTGGCGACCTTGCTGGCGTCACCACCCGAGGTAACAAATTTTAGCCCGGCGACAATCACCATGACCACCGTCACAATGCCGGCGATAATGGTCAAGATATTGATAGCCGCCGTGATCGCGCTGCCAACCGCGGCGCCATTATCGCCACAATTCCCCCCATTGCCAACCAAGCCAATGCCGCTACACACATCGCCGCGCGCATCGGCGAAGTGGGGCGCCAGCGCACTCGCATAAGGCGTCGCGAATAAAAGCATGCCGGCAAGTGCAGTGATGAATGAGCTCCGGGCGAGTATGGACAAGATTTTCTTCATAAATATCCTCTTTATATCCTCGTTATGACGAACACGATCAGGCTATCGGCGAGC
>CAZPPY010000106.1:0-3289 GCA_964588575.1 uncultured Candidatus Saccharibacteria bacterium | reverse complement strand
CAGAAAGATGTAGATTTTCCATCCGGTTGGTCGCTCAATGCGATCAATATCGTTGCACAGAAATATTTTACAGGCACACCCGGCACCGCTGAGCGTGAGTCATCACTTGGTCAATTAATTGATCGTGTTGTTGATACAATTACTCGACAAGGCGTCCAAGAAGGTTATTTTGAGTCTGATGCCCAGGCTGAAGACTTTCGCGAAGAGCTGAAGTATGTCTTGGCAACACAGCGGGCAGCCTTTAACTCACCTGTTTGGTTTAATATCGGTGCACCGGATCGGTCGCAGCAGGCAAGCGCATGTTTCATTCTTGCAGTTGAAGATACGATGCCTTCAATTCTGGAGTGGTACCGTGAAGAAGGTATGATCTTCAAGGGTGGTTCTGGTGCAGGTGTTAATGTGAGTACTATACGTTCATCAGTAGAGCCGCTTGGTAAGAGCGCCGGCCGGGCTTCGGGGCCTTTGAGCTTTATGCGCGGTGCTGACTCGGTTGCAGGTGCCATTAAGAGTGGAGGCAAAACACGCCGAGCTGCCAAGATGGTCATTATGAATGCAAACCATCCCGATGTAGAAGAATTCATTTGGTGCAAAGCAGTCGAGGAGCGCAAAGCACGTGTACTTGAGCAGGCAGGCTTTGACATGAGCCTTGACGGGAAAGACATCTTTTCGGTGCAGTACCAGAACGCAAACAATTCAGTACGCGTGACAGATGACTTTATGCAAGCAGTCGTTGACGATGCTGACTGGCAACTTGTAGGCGTGAGGACTGGTAAAGTTGTCCGAACGGTTAGAGCGCGCGATATCTTTCATCAGATTGCCCAAGCGGCGTGGGAGTGCGCTGACCCGGGTATGCAATTTGATACGACAATCAACCGCTGGCATACAGCACCAAATGCGGGCAGGATCAATGCGAGCAACCCATGTAGTGAATATATGCATTTGGATAACTCAGCATGCAACCTCGCCAGTATTAATTTGCTGAAATACCTTAAAGAAGACAATAGCTTCGATATAGAAGCTTTCAAGCATACTATCGAACTGGTATTTACTGCTCAGGAAATTCTCGTCGGCTACTCTGAGTACCCGATTGAGAAGATTGCCAAAAATGCTCGAGCGTATCGTGAGCTTGGCCTCGGCTATGCAAACCTGGGAGCGCTTCTTATGGCGCAAGGTTTACCATACGACTCAGACGAAGGTCGTGCGCAAGCGGCAGCTATAACGGCACTCATGACCGGACATGCCTATGCGACAAGCGCAAAACTTGCGCGCATTGTTGGTCCATTCGCCGGCTTCTTGAAGGATCGCGAAGCGATGATACATGTCCTCAAGCAGCACAGAGAAGAGATTTCGCGCATTAACGCTGGCCTAGTATCCGAAGAGCTGCTCAGCGCGGCTGCGAGTGCCTGGGATGAAGCAGTTGAGCTTGGTGAGCGTTACGGTGTTCGCAACTCACAGGCTAGCGTATTGGCACCGACTGGCACCATCGGCCTTATGATGGACTGTGATACGACAGGGATTGAACCAGATCTCGGCTTGGTAAAGGTAAAGAAGCTAGTTGGTGGCGGTACTATGAGCATCGTCAACCAAACAATCCCTCGCGCCCTTGCTGCGCTTGGCTATACCAAAGCGCAGACCGATGATATTGTGAACTATATTGATGTTGAAAAAACAATAATTGGTGCACCTCATTTGAAGCCCGAGCATCAAGCAGTCTTTGCGTGCTCAATGGGTGATAATTCTATCCATTACCTGGGGCATGTAAAGATGATGTCTGCTGTCCAACCGTTCATTTCCGGGGCGATCAGCAAAACTGTCAATATGCCTGAAGACGCCAGCATTGAGGATATAGAGCAGCTGCACATCGACGCCTGGCAGATGGGATTAAAGGCAATTGCAATTTACCGCGACAACTGCAAAGTTGCGCAGCCGCTGAGCATGGCAAAGAAGGAGAGCAGTGATACACAGACAGCTTCTGCTACAGCGGCTCCAAGTGTGATTTCTGCTCCTATGGTGGCGGTCGGCGAAGTTTTGGAAAATAAGATTGTCGTCAAGGGTGCTGTACGACGGCGCCTACCAAATCGCCGTAGCAGTAAGACATATAAGTTCCGAATTGCGGATCTGAAGGGTTACTTCACTGTTGGCGAATATGATGATGGCAATCCAGGTGAGTTGTTTGTCAGTGTTTCCAAGCAAGGATCGACACTTTCTGGCCTCATGGATTCATTTGCGATTGCGGTTAGTCACGGCCTTCAGTATGGCGTGCCGCTGAAGAGCTACGTTCGAACCCTCATGAGCATGAGCTTTGCACCCGCTGGCATCACGGATGACGAAGATATTCGTACCGCAAGTTCGATTACCGACTATGTAGTCCGCCGCCTGGCACTCGACTATCTGTCGTTTGATGATCGGCTTGAGCTTGGCCTAGCGTCACTAGACGATATGCCGGAAGATCAAACAACACTGCTAACCGACGACAAGACGATTGACGGCCAGCTTGTAGAGGCAAGTGAACACGGTGGTACGGCCAAAGCAGTTGCCGCACAAGGAGATACGGCTCATGTAACAGCAACCGTTACGCTTGAGCGTCGAACTACCGGGCCGACTAGACAGAACATCGGCAAGCAGCCTCAGGAGGTAACAAAGACTGCCGCGAAGGATAGTACAGCTCCGTTGTGCTACAACTGTGGCAATCAGACGCAGCGCTCCGGTAGCTGTTATGTATGCACGTCGTGCGGGTCAACGACGGGCTGTAGCTAGCAGCAGCCGTTATCTGTAGTCAAAGCCGCCGCAGTGCAATAACACGCGGCGGTTTTCATATTTCTGTCAGGTTCACTATGATACACTTGAGTTCATGAAAGTGGTTATCCTTTATCGTCCAAAATCTGAACAAACTTCAGCTGTAGAATCATTTATTCGTGATTTTAAATATCGTCATGATGCGAATCGGCTGGAAGTTCTCGATGCTGACAGTCGGGACGGTATTGCAACGGCAACATTGTATGATGTCATGGGTTATCCTGCAATTTTAGCATTGCGCGATGATGGTTCAGTTGTGAAATCATGGGAGGGGGATATGCTCCCCTTGATGGACGAGGTTGCTTACTACACGATGAATCAGGGTTAGTTGCGAAAGCGCACCACTTGCGCTATAATAATGTTGTACAATTTATATAAGGGCGTCTCGCTGATCAGCGGGGAAGCGGCTATCAACCGCGAGCTTGGAGAAGAACAGGCAAGGCTTCAATAGACCTCCACGGGTATGCCCGTTATAGCTGTAAATAAGTGCTTC
>CAZPPY010000105.1:0-3291 GCA_964588575.1 uncultured Candidatus Saccharibacteria bacterium | reverse complement strand
AATATACCAGGTACCAGCCAATGCTAAACGGCCAGCAGTCTCGATGGTACGAATATGTGAAGATACATATTTGCGGTCAAAGAAATCCGCGCCAAATTCTTTGCGAATCCATTCGCCGGCGGCATCTGCCTGGTCACGTCCCGGGGGCGCCAGCCGCATTTGGCTATCGTGGCGCTCCAGAAATTCATCTGGCAGCGGCGCATCAGGGTCCCGCTTGCGCAGCGATTGGAAAATATTTGCTTCGGACGTACCGTGACGAATTTCTACAAAATCAATAGGCATGCTCATAAAGCGATGTTATACCATAAGACTGCACGATAACACAAATCAGTCATTAGCCAGATCATGAACAGCCATTCGCGCGGCACGGATGACATGCTACAGTAGGTATAATTTGGACGAGTAATATGGCACCACATCGTTTCGTTGGTCACGAAATAGAAACACCGCTGCTCAATGCCGCCGGGGCACTCAATGGAACGAATGAGGAACAACTCATACGGGATGTCGAGATGCTCGCCAGGACTGCAATCGGTGCCATTACTATTGGGTCGTTCACCGTCGAGCCGCAAAATGGGAATGAGATACAGTTCAGCACGCCGACGTATTATTACGACAAGCCGACCGGCACCGCGTACAACTCGATGGGGCTACCGAATATCGGTATCGCCGCCGCTGTTCGCCTGATGCCGGAAATGCTTGCCCGGGCACACGACCACGGCAAGCCTCTTATCACCAGTCTTTCGCCAACACTGCCCTCAATGGCGAGCGGCACTACAGGCGAACAAATTATCCGTATGGTTGATGCGCTTAGCGCAACAAATGTCGATCTTATTGAAATAAATACCAGCTGCCCAAATGTAATTACGGCTAGCGGGAGCCGGGAGCCAACGCTCGGCCATGATTTGAATGCTATGCGTGACATCCTGGAAGAGCTGACAACGCATTTCAGCGGCTCAGACAGCCACAAGCTCGGTATGAAACTACCGCCGTATATATCCGAAGACCAGCGAAATATTGTTCCGGAGCTGGCAGAGACGCTCTGTAGAAGTGGTCTTTTTAGCTTTATCGTCACCGCCAATACTATCCCTCATGCAATCCCGCGGGACATGCACGGGCAACCGGTTTTCCGTATCCCGGGCGATACATGCGGCATGAGCGGTCCAGGAACCTGCACAGTCGGCAGAGACCAGCTCATTATGTGGCGCCAAGCGCTCGATACGCTACAAAGCAATATCGAGCTCGTCAGTACCTTGGGGGTTCACGACGGTCAAGAGCTGGCAATCCGGCTGAAGCTCGGTGCCGTTGCGGCGGGCGGCGTCACTTTTCTTTGGGAAAGCGAAGACTGGGGCAAAGCCATTACAGATATCCTCACCGAATGGGTCGAGACACTGGACACTTGATCGGTAGTACCTAGAGGGGATGCTCTACAATTCGTCGGGCGAGCGGCCTAAATCCACGAGACATAACTGATTATAACGGTAGTCGAAACGGCTCAGGGTGACGTTATCAATTTTGGTATGGTAGATCTGCGGCTGATCCCAGCCCTCCAGTTCAGCCGCCAGGCATTTGATCGCTATGCCATGGCCCAAGATACCAATGCGATACGGTTGACCATCCGGTTTTGGACTCCGCTTTTCGCGGGCGATTGCCAGGACAGCTGCCAGCATACGGTGGCCGACATCATTCGATGATTCGCCGTTTGGTGCTTTGAAGTCCTTCCCAAGCCGTTCGATATCGGCAAGCACCTCAGGAGTATATATAACAGCACGGGGCTGGCCGGCCCAATCGCCCTGGTCCAACTCATGCAAATCTTCCACGATAGTCATCGGCAGCTCTATGCCCGCTCCCAGCAGTGCGATTCGACCCGTTTCTGCGGTACGAACGGCAGGGGAACGATAGAGTTCATCAAAATTCATATCAGCTGCCAGCAAACAGGCGCCAAGATGCGCTGCCTGGTCTTCGCCGCGCAGGCTGAGCGGTGTCTCATCGCCGCGGCCGCCGATATTTTCGGGGCTGGCGTTCTGCATCGATTCGGCGTGACGGATTATGTAGATCTGGACTTCTGGTGTTGCCATATGACGCACTTTCCCTGTTGTATGATGTAAAATACTTCCTTGTAATAAATCACCGGGCGGGCTCAGCTGGCATTGCAGCCGTATGCTGTATCCCGACCCGGTGCCTGGTCTTATCCAGTAGTCATTTCACGCAGGGCTCCGCGCAAGGTTTTCAGCATGCCGTGCCACTCATCACTCGTGATGACCTCCATCGTACCGGTATCACTATCGGTCGTGAGACGAAGGCGAACGAGTTCGCGCACATCCGGCCGGTCATCCGTACTGGTGAACAATGTCACCGCTCGGATGACGCCCATCGCAACCGGGCTTGGCTTATACCTGATTTCCACAGTCAGCAGAATCTCAGCAGTCCAAGTCGGATGTTCTTCAGAGGCAGGCGCGACTACCCAAAGCTCATTGCCATAACCGGCACGTGCTTCGGCAGCAACGTTACGGGTCACCTTCCACATTCGACGACTTTCGTCAGCCATGCGAACCGCTCCTTTCTAAAGGGGCGATATTCTACCTCACGGTAGACAGTACTACCAAGCCGTTGGCCAGGTCAGTTGATTATATAATCTTTATGAGTTAACTGCAAGATTAGATTACGGATTATCCGAGGTCTGGTCCAGGCTATCAAGCATCTTCTGGAAGGCGCTGCCGCTCAACTGCCAGTTCGGGTCGAGCGCGGCTACCAAAATGTAGCGTACATAGCCGTCGCTGCCGGAAATACCCCGTAGCTTTGCAGTGATTTTCCAGGTGCTGGATCCTGCACAGGAAGCACTGGCGGTAAAAATACCGTCAGCCGTCGCCGTGGATGTCGTATCGACTGCCTTCGTGAAATGAATATTCTGAGCGTTGCAGTTCGAACTAAGCCGCTGGAAAGCAGGAACAGCCATATCGACACTGAGGCCATCCACAACTTGCTGACGGATTTCTTTATATCTGTCAAAGCTTGTTCCGCTCGCCAGGAACGGATAATACGTCGCAAGCTTGGATACAAAAATAATAGCTGTTGATTTCCCGTCCGCCCCGCGAAGGTCGCCGTAGCCCGCCAGGTGCTATGATAACGGCATGCAGATACTTCCGATCACCCGGCCGCTGAAGCGCCGGACACTCATACTCTCCGGTAGTATTGTGTGTTTCGTCTTGATAGTCATCGGCCTCATCTACTTTGTGGTTATGCCGGGTATCACGCTTGCCAGATATACGCCGCTGCATTACAACGGCACGC
>CAZPPY010000104.1:0-3400 GCA_964588575.1 uncultured Candidatus Saccharibacteria bacterium | reverse complement strand
TGGGCTGACTAGCGCCGAGCGCGAGCGGCATGTGTACGTTATCGGCGGAACCGGCAACGGCAAAACTACCATGCTGGAATATGCCATTGTGCAAGACATTCGTAACGGCAAAGGCGTGGCGGTGGTAGACCCACACGGCGACCTGGCAGAACGATTACTGCGCTACATACCCGAAGATCGTGTTAAAGATGTAGTCTACTTTAACCCGTCGGATTTAGGCTACCCCGTCGGCCTGAACTTGCTGGAACTGCCAGAGGGATTAACTGGTGATGAACTTTTGGACGCTAAGGACTTTATAACCGAAGCCGTCATATCTGTTATGCGCAAGGTGTTCTCGGAAGACGACAGCGGCGGTCACCGTATCGAATACGTGCTGCGCAACGCCGTACAAACCGCGCTTACGCTCAAAGACCCGACGTTGTTTACTGTCTTTGACCTGCTGACGGACACCAAGTACCGTAAGAAAATAGCCAAGAACCTGAAAGATCAGAAACTTAAAAACTTCTGGGTCAATGAGTTCGGCAAGGCGGGCGACTTCCAGCGGGTGAAAATGGCCGGCGGCGTAACCGCCAAGATCGGGCGGTTCCAGTTCTCGGCCTCGGCGGAAAGAATTATGAGCCAGCCAAAATCCACCATAGACTTTGAGCAGATACTGGACGGCAAAATCCTGATCTGCAACTTCGCCAAGGGATTGATCGGCGAGGACACGTCGGAACTGTTCGGCGTGAGTACGCTAGCCAAGTTGCAGCTTGCCGCCTACCGCCGTGTAAAGACTAAGCAGGACGAACGTAGGCCATTCTATCTGTATGTGGACGAGTTCCAAAACTTCGCCACAATGTCATTCGTACAGATGTTGAGCGAGGCCCGAAAGTACAAGGTATTCCTGACAATGGCCGAGCAGTCCACCAGCCAGCAGGAAGATTTACGCATGGTGAATACCATACTCGCTAACGTCGGCACGGTGATCTGCTTCCGCTCCGGCAACCCAGCAGACGAGCGTCTGATACTGCCACTGTTCCGCCCATACATCGAGGAGGGCGAGATAGCCAACCTGCCAACTTACAACTTCTATGCCCGCATGTCGGCGGTGCTGTCACAGGAGCCGGTGTCCGGCGAAACGATAGTGCTTGCTGACGAGGGTAGTGAAGATATTGCTCAACAGGTTATCGCCGCATCTCGCGCTAATTATGCTAAGAAGTACGAACCCGCTCCAGAGCCAAAGATCGTCACTACCCGCGAGAAACGCGTATCTAAGCCCACAGGGTTGTCTGGCAATAAGCCAGGGCTAGAAGATAGTTACACGGCTACAAAATAATTTCCTTGCCATCTTTGTCCTGGATTCTATGGATGTTTCGGCTAGAGGACTCTTTATCTGGACGAGTTTTCGTTTTTAGCTTCTGTGATTTGATGACTAGTTCTTTCAGGTCTTCCTCACGCTCGTACGCGCGCAACCTGCCATTCAAGTAGCCTAACCTATAGGAAATGCCATCGCTCATGAGGCGCCAGTTTGTGTCTAAGAGTGATTTATCTACAAGCTTCTTTAAGGTCTTCCTGCTTTCGCCATCATCACGATCTGACTTACCATCTAGACAACTAAAGCCCACAAAAACATCTTTTCCTATTTCCGGCTTATCCAAACTGAACTCGATGTAACCCGCCTTTTCCAAAACCGGACTCATCAAGGTGACTAATTCAGCGATTTTTGGCTTCTTTAATTCCGCCAGAGCGTCGTAGACATGTTTGTTATCTTCGCGTTCTTTCATTTCCTTACCTAATTGCGCCATGCTTTCTAGACGCCATTTGCCCTCCCGGTGTTCTTTTAAGGATTTGGGATCTTGCAGGCAAAAGGTGGCCCGGTCGCGTTCAAAGTTTGGGTCAGGTTCTTCTTTGTGGTGAGTGCCAAGGTCAAGCTCATCTTTATAGCTATGGCCGCAGGTGCTACACGCGTACGCCGTCGTTATGACTTGCCCCTTGCGTGTATCCTTTTCTGCCATGTCAGCGCCACATTGGGGGCACTTTGTTTTGCGATGCTCTAGAACACTGGCGTCTGACCAACAGGCGGTCCTTTTCTGGCAATTAGGACAGTCAAGGAAGAATAAGACTTCTTCAGGCTCATCGAAGCTGCCACGGTGATGTAGCATCTTGTCCGTAATGCGAAGACCAGTAGTACCACAGTGTTGGCATAGGGGCTCATTCGTGAGGCGGGAAGCGGCAACTTGCTCGTCTTTTGCCTTATCGCGCTCCATCATTTGTTCTACATCTTGATCTCGGCCGTCGTATCGTTCAACCAGTTCGCTGCCCACCATCAGCATATATATCCAATTCAGGTGGAATGTACTGCGAAATGAGCCGGGCTTATCCTCTGGCATAATCTCAAACCACTTTTTGTACATTACCTCAAAGCTGGCAAGGTTTCTTCTGGCCCACTCAACTGTTATCTTGTCGTAGATGTCTTCGTAGTAGCTGTGGTCTTTCAGGTGTGTTATCACTATATAATCGTAGCATTGAGGCGAGGAACAAAGCCTATTTGCCTGCGGCAAACAGGCCAACTTCCACTTGCAGGCAAGTGAAAGTTACGTTTTAGATACCGTAGACAAAGCCACTTTTGGCGAAACCTGGCCATTCATGAGCATTGGGAGCAGCCAATCGCGAACTTCTGTCAGACGCCTATTTTCGGATGCTATCAAGTTTTGTTGCTCAAATATGGGATTCGCTATCTTGTGATATTTCGTGATTACGCTTTGCTCCGGCCTAACAACTCTCAGAGTATACAGATCGTCCTTTGTTATTGCGCCGAATGTCGTTCCGTCGCCATTACGTCTTTCGAATATTCGTTTAAGGTTCTGCATTACTCCAAACAGATATGGCGTAGATTCGTCTTTACTGACCAACGAGCTTAGACCACGGCCAATGCAGCAGTCCTCATCGGCAATATTCAGCTCACCAACGGGCGCACGCACACTTAGGAGGATGCTGCCCTTAGACGCAAAGCGAGTAGGCATACTCGTAAATTGTCTACGAATCGGAAATCTCTCACCGAAGTCAGTACAGCCCTGGTAAAAAGGTATCCCCTCGCCACTCTCGTTAAACGAGCTGCCGGGCGGCGACTGCCCCATAACAATATTCGCAGCATCACTTAACTTGCCCTCACTCCAAGCAGATGGAATGCTATGTTTTAATTCGGCATTATAGGTCAGCTCTCCACCAGAAGATTTATACGGCTTCCCATTCGCGTCCGGGAATTCGAATTGGAGAAACCAGTAATTGTATATATCGTTAAGGGCTGATTGAAGTACGCTAGCGATCCTGTTATTCAGCTCAATCTTATTATCCAGAGCAGCAAGAACAGCTGTAATGCTATCTTGATATGGCTTCTCCGGTATTTTGAGCTTTAGACCGG
>CAZPPY010000103.1:0-3501 GCA_964588575.1 uncultured Candidatus Saccharibacteria bacterium | reverse complement strand
AAAATGGTGCTCCAAATATGCATATTTGCTACAAAGCATAACGCGTAAGGAGCACCAATGCCGGAAGATGCGCATAACGCAATACCGTCCGAGGGCAAGCGATTTCGTTTAGCAACCATAGCGCCGCAATCGGCACGCATGGAAGTTGCGATCGCCCAACTCGACGCTGAGTATTATGGCAATTTGACCAATTTGCGCAAGATAGTCCGAAGATTACGTCGCCGCAATGGACAGCGTCCATAACATTAATGAAGGTTCTATGTAATTCCAGCAGGTCACGGCTTCACTGCAGCCGATACGCCAAGTTTGCGGACAAACCCGCCGGGAACAGCAGCATCAATGCCCGGACAATCAGTCGCTAATATGGGCACACGCTGGTTACGGACTGCAAATCTATCGGCTCAGAGCCGGCCGTAAATGCGTGGGTTTGCCAGTAGGCCTTGCTTTCCATCGTGGCATCCTCCGCATCGGGGAAAGGCGGATAAAGCGGACCAATCCAAACATCGACAAGCTCATAGTCGCCGTCGTTATCTTGCTGTAGAATCAGGCTAACCTCACGGCTGGATTCCATTGAACGATTCTTTACGAAGCGCAAGCTATTGGCTTTTTTGGGTGGATGAGCATAAAAAACTGCGTCTCTCACTCCAGTAACGACAATATGCGTATTGCCAATAGTCAGCCCTATATCTTGAGAAGTTATAACTTTGGACTGTGTGAGGTCAAGTGTGAGGAGCAACTCTTTAACAATACTGATCAGGTAAGGCTGCCTGCTAAGATAGCTGCCCGCGGCTGAACCAATGATGCCAACATATACCTGTTGTCCATTTTGGGATATCCCTACGTTATACGTGTATGCTCTCCCCATCAATCCTCAGTATAGTCCTTCTAGGCGTCATTACCTACTAACTCCTATCCATAAATACCGTTTTGTGCTAAGATATATGGTAAGCAAGTAGTTACATACTCTTTCCGTTGTCATATTTTGCAATTCGCTAATATCACCTGACGGCCAGAATAGTGAACCGCGGGCGACAAATTAATGAAAGGAAATTTATCAAAATGGCAATGAAGTTATACGTTGGCAGCCTGGCCTATAGCGTTACAGACGACAAGCTAAAAGAAGTCTTTGCAGAGCAGGGCGAGGTGGTAAGCGCGACCGTTATCAAAGACCGCGATAGCGGACAGTCAAAAGGCTTTGGCTTCGTCGAAATGGCTGACATAAAGGAAGGCCAGGCAGCGATTGCGGCATTGAATGGCAAAGACGTCGACGGCCGCACTATCGTCGTGAATGAAGCTCGTCCGCAGGAAAAGCGTTCATTCGGCGGCGGCAATCGTGGCGGTTTCGGCGGCGGCTCGCACGGCGGCGGCTACGGCGGCGGACGCAACCGCTACTAAACTAGATATACGGACTGGCCAATAATAAGTCCTATAACCAAAGGCTTCATGAGAATGAAGCCTTTTCGCAACACATGAAGAATAACTTCGGCATTTTGGACCGCTGCTTTCCAGCGGTCTTTTTGCAGCTAGATCAAGGTATTTGCGATTGACGGCACCGAAACTCAGCACAACTGAGAGTACACTTCCGCAGACATGTTCATTGCATTTGATCTGGTATGATTACTCTATGCCCAGCATTAATGATTATGACCACTATGCCGCGCTCAGGCAGAAAGAATTGCAGCATGGAGAGAAATTACCACATCGCTACGTAGAAAAGCCCGCAATGGAAAGTGTCCTGCCTGACCTTGGCAACAAACGAGTGCTTATGCTTGGATGCGGAAGCGGAGAGGAAGCTTTGCTTCTTGAGAACCACGGAGCAACCGACCTTGTCGGCATTGATCTATCATCTGAGTCTATACGACTCGCAAGGAAATCATACCCCAAGCACCAGTTTCTCGTAGGCGACATGCATCATCTTGATTTTCCCGACGGAAAATTTGACTTTGTTTATAGCAGCCTGACTGTCCATTATTCTTCAGACCCATTAAGCGTTTACGAGGAAGTTTGCCGAGTGCTCATACCTGGCGGGTACCTGCAGTTTTCTGTCGCTCATCCTATACGCTGGGCATCAGAGCGGATTACACTCGGTGGCAAAAAAGCCAAAGTACTCGGCTACACGGAAGGGGACGGCAAGCCGCGCCTCTTTGGAAGCTACAATAATTTTGCTGAATACCAAGAGACATTTCCTAGTGGAGAAGTGCTTCAATTTTGGGTTGGCCCGCCAAGTATGCATTTTTCTCTGCTCAAAAAGGCTGGGTTTTCTATTGAAGAATTCGTCGAGACGCATGCGATTGCTGAGTGTAAAGAGGAACATCCTGAGTATTATGAGCGCTCAAGCAATTTCCCACAGTTCACGGTATTCGTTGCAAAGAAGTGCTAATCTAAGGCAACTGTATTGTTGAAATTACGGCCTAGGCGACGCTGCCGAGTACTTCCAGACCGACGATACGTGCCGGCTCAGAGCTCGTAGGCACATGGAAGGTTAGAGGAACTGCCTCTACACCTGAAACTGAGGCACCCCACACTGCTTGCCCGACCTGAGACAAGTACGAGACTACCGTAAAGCGCTCGCCGCTGTTCGGGTCAATAATAACTCGATCACTGTATGAAACTTCATTTGGGCCTACGAGCGCGTAGCTCCTGCGAACGACCTCATCCCTGTCAGGATAAATAACCGCGGCATGGAATATGCTGCCGAAACTAAGACCGTCGGGCAGCTGCTCGCTGTATACGAGGGTTCGTTCCATCTCCTGCTTGCCGGCAATGTAGATTTGCGCGTATGCCGGCACTTCGACTTTCAAGCTCTGGAGCTCGCTATTCTCGTACCAGTCAGGGTCGGCCGCGTTGCTCTCGCCAATTGCACTCTGCATACCGCGGTATTTCTGGAAATCACTCTCAACGCGTTGCTGCAGCTTTCGGTAGCCAGCTTCGGTTGACAAGATAAGCGCCCCGGACAACGCCATGGCACGAGCAGCTGCAGGGTCGGACTCGGCGAGCACCTTGCGTGCATCAAGTGATAAATTCTCAAACGATCCGGTGTTAGAAGGGTCAGTGTTTTTCATCATACAGAGCATAACTGTACAGTTTTATAAATGTGCTTGTCAACATTATGTCGGTCAATATATAGAAACAGCGTGTATCACACGTCTTGACGTTATGCCAAGTTATTGTACTATGAATGAAATGCGTCCACACCAGGAAATTCATCATGCCAATTATTAGTCTCTATGGTACCGACGGAAGTGGCAAATCGACCATCGCCAATGAGATGGCACAGGCAGCTGCTGATTCAACTGAGGCAGTAGTTATGGGCGGTGGTTCGTACGAAAAGTGGCTTACACCTGAGCTTGCACACGATCTTATGGGCAGTCGGCACTGCTTTGACGAAACACCAGGGACCGCCGACGAATTCACAAGGCTGTACGAAGATATTGCTGTCGTATGCTATGGCCTCGCGAGAAGACTAGCCAACGAAGGCCGGCTCGTCATTATTGATTCCGA
>CAZPPY010000102.1:0-3639 GCA_964588575.1 uncultured Candidatus Saccharibacteria bacterium | reverse complement strand
GGCCGCGCCATTCTTGAGCGACAGTGGCGCGGGTAATGTTTTGCTCAAAGATTTAACAATGTTTTCAGTTTTGGCCGCCTGGTTATGCGGGAAGTGATATAGGTAGGCAAGTTCGGCGGCGGACAATATGCAGGCGTTCCGCCGGAATAGGGAGGGTAGCCGACGTTGGAACATCAGCAGCCGATATTTTTCTTGCAACCGTGAGTACGCGCGGCGCACCTTGAGCGCTTGGTACTTCGGCACGGCCAACGCCGCCAGCCATTCGCGCACACCTTTCACCCGCTGCCGTTCGCGCTGCTTGTCGTCCATAGCGACATAGGCGCGTATGCTGGTGCGGAACAACGGCTGACTGATCTTGTCATGCACCGACACGGACAGTTGCTGCTCTAGCTGGCTCAATACCCGCGCCGGTCTTAATTTCATGGCCGCCTGCTGTTTCTGGTTGTCCTGCGGCTTGGCTTTGTAGCCGTAAGTCGTCGGGCCACTGGTTACGTCGCCCACGCTGTCGAGAATGCCGAACAGTACGGAGTTAATCCAGTCAAAGATTTTCGCGGCAGGCAGTTTGCGTTGGCCGAGCCGGTACACTAGCTCGTCGTTGTGCATCATGCGACTGGCGATCACTCCGGCCTCACGAAGTTTTACTGGCGACGCCACAATCTGAAAGCCTATAAGTTCGTCGGGTTCCAGTTTGGTCATAGCGCCGGTCAGGTATGCCATTGGGTCATGCTCCCATAGTGATAACTGCGTGTGTAGCGGGTAGGCGAAGTGGCCGGTCTGTTTTATCTCTATGGCCCGGCCCCGCTGCTCAACGGGCAGATAATCTTGTACGCGGCGCAACTTGGCGTCGGGCAGGTACGACAATACGGTTTGCTCGAACGCGCCCGCGTCAGGTTCCGGCACGCGCAAGATGTAGCGTATGCCTGCCCGCTTGGTCGAGGCCAGTTCCAGCGAAAACACCGTCTTGCGGCGTAGCAGCCTGTCGGTCAGCGTCCGGCTTGCCTCTAATCCGTGCAATACCGCGAATAAGTGTTTGGTAGCTTCCGGCGTTTTGTTGGCGTTGGCAGGCGGGGTCAGCTCCAAAAATACCGCCCTCTGTCGGGTCAGCCGTCGCGCGTCCAGCAGATCGAGCAACAGCACAACGGCAAGCGCGGCAACACCGGCGATCACCACTACACCAATAACCCAGGGCAGCAGCCCCGTCAGAGTTTCCAGCCAGTTAATCGCATTGTCTGTCATGGTTAATGTATGAACTTATAATCTTTCGCCTGCTCCGGCTTGAATGTCCGGCTGCTTAGAATGTCCCAGCCCAACACATTCATCTCTGATACTTTCCAGCCGCCGTCAGGGTAAACTTCTTCCACAAAGGCAACATGGCCGAGGTCGCCCGCGTCGGTCTGCATAATGGCGTACAGGCCGGGCGTGTGATCCACGGTGTAGCCAGCAAGTATCGCGCCGTCGTCCCAATCGTGGGCGTCGTGCCAGTTGTTCGGTATCGGCAGGCCGACTTCTTCACGCCTGCCCGCCGCCCAGAATGTGCAGTACCCGTAGTCATACGTGTTTGTTGTCGAGGCAAAGCCCGTGTACAGCGTCGCACCGTCGCCAAGTCCACCCGCGTTGGTCATACCGAATACGGCGGCTATGGGCATACACAGCAACACGGTCAGCACGACCAAGATTGTGCCGATCTCTTTCTTCATCGAGAGAGCGGACTTGACGGCGAGCGTCGCTATCACGGCTTGTAGAGTTCCTGCGGGTTAGTAGTAATCAGCGGGTGTTCTTTTTCGGAGGCTACCACATGCACCGATACATGGTTCTGGTCGGCGATAATCAGGGCGTCACCGCGTCCGCAAGTCAGCAGATAGTCGGCCTCGTATTCGCTCAACGAAAACTCCGACGCCACATGTTTGATAGTGGTGGTGTCTTGGTGCATTAAGATACGCAAACTGCTCTGCGAGGCGATAGCCCGCCCGTAATCGCTCTTTAAGAAGTCGTTGGCTTGCTGCGAAATGATAGACACTCCCAGGTAGTATTTGCGGGCGCGGCGTACCAGTCCGGCCACAAAGCGGGCGCTTTCCTCGTGCTCAAGCAGCAGCCAGCCCTCGTCAATCACCAGTATGCGTTTTTCTGGCTTGGCTTTAACTTGGTTCTGCACGAAGTTGGCAATAATCATCATCATTATCTGGCGCAGGCTTTCGTCCAGGTCTTTGATGTCGAACACTACCAGCCGGTTATCTAATTCGATGTTGGTCGGGCGGTTCAGCACACCGGCGAGCGAGCCGGTCAGGAACTTGTCGAGCTTTTCGTTTAACTCTAACTGGCCCAAGTCATGCAACGCTTTGTGCAGGTCGGACAGCAGCGGCGCCTCATTCTCTTTGGCCTCGTCGTAAACCTTAATTATGGCCTTGTCCACCGCCGCGCGTTCGCGCTGGGTCAGGCCACCGGCCATGAGCGATATTACTTCGGTCAGGTCTTGAATGTGCTGCGATAGCTGCTCCGTGGTGTGCGCGGTGGTCGCCAGGTCGAACGGGTTAATCTTTTCTTTGGATTTTGCCGACAGCTTAATGTACGTGCCTTTGACGCTCTCGGTCAGGTTTTTATACTCGCGCTCCGGGTCAATCACGATAACCCGCGTACCCTGCATGAGCTGGCGCAATATCTCGACCTTACTGGCGTAGCTCTTGCCGCTGCCGGACTGCGCGAAAACAATACTGTTGGCGTTGTTCAGGCTGAAACGATCAAGAATGACGAGTGAGTTATTGGAATTATTAACTCCATATAAAATCCCGTCCTCCTGCACCAGTTCGGAAGACATGAACGGGAACGCCAGTGCCGCCGAGGAACTGTCGAGGTTGCGCTTCTGAGCCAGGTCGTCCTCCCCGCGCGGCAGTACGGACTGTAAGCCCTCTAGCTGTTGGTAGCGGGCGGTTTTGACCGCAAACAGCCGGGCGCTTAGCGCGTTTTCCAGCATTTTGGTTGTCTTGTCCAGCTCCTCCAGGTTGTCGGCTCGTAAGGCTATGTACACCGACATCTGAAACAGCTTTTCCTGGCCGCGCAGGATTTTATCGCGCAGCTCGATAGCGCTGTCCAGCGGGTCGGTTAAGTCAGAGCCAATAATCGCACCCTTTTGCATTTTGGCCCGGCGGGTTGATTCAAGCTCGGTGATCTTGCGGCGCAACTGCGGGAGCGCCTGCTGCGCGTCCACCTCCGCTATGTGGTACGAAATGTCGGCGTTGTGATTGAAGTGGATTAGGCTGTCGAGCCAGCCGCTGGCCGCCACGAACGGGTAGCCGGACACAAACAGCGTCCGCAGGTACTGTCCGTCAATTATCAGGTAGTCCTGCTGTTCCTCCAGCCCCTCGTAAGACAGGGCGTCGGTCTGATCTTGCTCGCCGAACGACAGGGCAAGCTCCTTTGGCCGCTCGTCGCGGCGCTTCTTCCAGTCGGCAATTTTTGTCAGCGGCGTGTTCATGCTTCCCTCCGCGTGTAAGAACTATTTAATAATCTGGCCACGCTCTCGGTGATCGGCTGGCGCTTGGCCTGCGCCGGATTGTAGAAACTATGGAACAGGTCGAGTACCTCAAGACTGCCCAGCACGCGCGTCTGCATGCCCATGCGCTGCAAGCCTTTGGCGACCAGATC
>CAZPPY010000101.1:0-3639 GCA_964588575.1 uncultured Candidatus Saccharibacteria bacterium | reverse complement strand
CTGTCGGCCGGCCGATACCGAATACCTGGGGAAATGCATATTCATGGGCAGGGAGGGCCGTCGCCGATGGCTTTGCGATAGACCATACACCGGCCGGAGGGGCCATTATGCAGACCAGCAGCGGGTGGCTTGGCCACGTTGCGTTCGTCGAGCGCGTAGATGCAGATGGCACGTGGCACATATCTGAGATGAACGTTATCGGCTTTGACAAGGTTGATTACCAGACGCTGCCGGCCAGCGCCGCTGCCCGTTACCTGTTCATCCATTGACACATACCATTTGTATGCTACAGTAATCTTCACAACGCAGGAGAAGGTGTTTGTGCGTTAAAAATGTTGTGGCTTTTCTGGAGCTGCCAGTATCTAGCTGATCTGATCGGCTGCGTACTGGCGGCCCCGCGGAGTGGGATCTGCCAAAACGAGAGAGGTGAAAGCTCATGTATGACATGCGGCCCCGGCCACCACGTCCCAGCCCGAGCAGGCTGGAGCTGATTGCCGGTATCCTTGCTATCCTGACGGGTGGCATGGTTATCTATATCGGTGTTGCTGGTCTGGCGAACGGCGGGGGAATTCTGCTGCCGCTTGGCGCACTGTTCATTGGTTTAGGCGTATACGTGATCTTCTTCAGTAGAAGATCTCGCTGACCAGGTGAGGGGCATGCTCCGGCATGTTCGCCTTTCTAAGAGGGATGAAGAGGCGTTTTGTGTTTTACACGAACCATACTCTTCATCCCTCGATATTGACTTATATATCTTATTATTATAAAATTATCATTAGCAACATACTGAGAAGGGTGTTGTTCTTTTCTATATTGGGATAAAAAGCCATGGAGCTGCCAGCCGGGGACGCGTACCGCGCGTATTCGACTGGCCGCCCCGTGGAGTGGTGTGCTGGCCAGAGAGAGGCATGAACCGTGAATCGTTTCTTTCGGACCGGTTGGCGTTTTCTCGGCAAAACCTGGGACTTCGTTACGACGGCCGTGACAGGGGCAAGTATTATGATTGTTCTTGCATTCTGTGCAATTGCCGCTCTTATCGGCGTTGCGAACTTGACCGACGGAGTCTGGCATTGGCCCGGATGGCTTACGATCATCAGCGACCTCGGTGTCATGATTTTTGTCGTAGTGTTCCTTAGCTGGGGTCTCGTTGGGTTTGCCAGGATCATAGCGGCCGATCTGTAACCACGCGGCTCTGAAGCATGCGGGCGAGTCATC
Organism: uncultured Candidatus Saccharibacteria bacterium; assembly: GCA_964588575.1. Classification (GTDB taxonomy): domain Bacteria; phylum Patescibacteriota; class Saccharimonadia; order Saccharimonadales; family UBA4665; genus JANWHZ01. The sequence goes on along the minus strand of CAZPPY010000101.1, from coordinate 2,427 downwards.
ACTCGCATGCTTCTCTCGTCTTTTTATCCCAATCTTTTCTTTGTTTCACCGGAGTTCCCGGCAAGCAGCTGTATACCTATCGGCTGTTCGCCGGCTGCCCCGTTTGTTAGGGTGTCAGTCGTTCATTGGGAGGCAAAAAACCATGGGCAAATCAAAAGGTTTGAACATCGGTCGGTCTTTGTGCGCTGGACTCAGCACAGTACTCTGTGTGTTCGCCGCCGTCGTCTTTGCTGCCGGTGTGGCAACTGTCGGCGAGTTCGTCGGTATCAGGGTGTATGATCACACGCATTCCATGGCATCGCCGTGGAATGTCGCATTGCCAATTGTGGCATATGTGTGCTGCGCCCTGGTTGCCGTAGCCGGAGCCATTGCGGCTGCACTCGAAGTGCGTTCGGCAACGTCCGAAAAGGCGGCAGAGCCAGCCAGCTGATCTCCCCGGTGTGCCTGTTTTCTCAGGATTTCAGGCACACCGCTTTTTATTCTCATGGCCGTTGACACAAAATTGCTGAGAATTGTATTATATAGTATAATAATCACCGTTCCATTTGAGGTGGGACTAGTACCGTGAGGTGTACATGGACAAGTCGTCGTTATTGATTGTCATGACGGTCAGCTTGCTGACGTTCTCGAGCGGACTGGTGGTATACAAAAACGGCAAGTCTGCCTCCGATCCTTCTACCATTTGGGGTAGCCTGCTGATCGGGAGCGGCCTGTTGTTGATGTTGGCCACTATTGCCGCTTACTTTACACCGCTGCCCAAATAGGCAGATCGTGGTCCGGAGCGGACTTTCTAAGAGTTCCGTTCCGGACCCACCTCAGTACTATCCGGAGTGATTCGAGCCACATTCCTGTGCGATACTGCATAAACACCTGGTTGGCTCATTTTTTATTCCCTTTGACTGCTGCGCCTTCTTGATTTTACTTCTACAATATTTTTTATATAATAATCAGAAGCATGTGCAAGGCTTTGCTTTGTGCTTGTGAGATTGGTACGTGGCGGAGCTGCCAACGAGCTGTCATACAGGTGACGGTTCATTGGCGGCCCCGCGGAGTGGGTGCGAGCCAAAGTGAGGAAGGTTGGTGCTCATGAATATGAGCAAGCTACCGCGCCGTCGCCGGCGTAAAAGCCCGCCGGATATGGCCGAAGTGCTCTCCCTGGCAGTCATCGGGATTCTCGGGGTGGTCTTCGTCCAGGCTGGTTGGCAGGCGCTGCCGGATATAACCGGTTTTGCGGTGCTATTCGCCGGTATCGTCATGCTCGTTATAGGAGTGTGGCTGTTCCTGGCTAAGCCGTAGTGGTTGCAATGTGTCTGGTACATGGTTGCCGGGCATAGTACCTTTCTTATCTGGAATGAAGCGGCGATGTGTTTCACATTAATCTGCTTCATTCCAGTGTCCTTTACAACTTGAGTTGCTGTGCAGTACTGTTTCCTGATCCCCGGCCACAAAGCATTTCTTCAGCCAGATGCTTTCTGGCCGGTAGGGTCAGTGGTAGCGTACTGGATACGTTCCCTAGATTCACCTTGCTGGCAGAGGAGTATGACCATGAGCAATCAACCGCCTACTTCCAGCTGGATTGAAACAGCACCCACTTGGGTAATCGGGCTCATAGTACTGGGCGCGGTTGTTGTCGCCGCCGCAGGCTGGTTCGTTGGCATCTGGATCACGGGTGTTGCCGGTATACCGGCTCCCTGGGCCTGGCTTGCCATACTAATCCTTGCCTTTTTCAGCGGCGCGATGTTCGTTGCGATAGTCGGCGCCATTGGCGAAGTGATTATCAAGGAAAGACAGCGGAATAGGGAGTAATGGTCAAGGGGCATGCCTTCGGCGACAAGCCAGGGCCTCTGCCCCTACCCCCTCACGTACCGTACGACTGCACACAACTCACTCATTTTGATCATTCGTATGTGCGCGTTTACCTTTGATCCCCGGCCACAAAGCATTTCTTCAGCCAGATGCTTTCTGGCCGGTAGGGTCAGTTGTAACGTATCGGATACGTTCCAGAGACACTTTACTGGTAAGGGGGAACCATGGCGAGGCGAGGGTCGTCCTCAGCATGGCTCGATAGAGTGCCCGCCAAGATACGAGTGCTAGTATACGGCGGCGTGCTTCTGATGCTGGTATCGGGCGGTATTTTGGGCTACGAGGGAGCACAGTTCTTCGATATCCCTGGCCAATGGACGCTGATTCCGATCGCAGCCGGAGCATTGTGTATCAGTAGCATCTTCATGAGGGTGACTGATAGGGTCGGCACGTTTATCACCAAGCTGATGGAGGAAGACAGCAGCTAACCAGGTCCAGGAGGGGCGTGTCCTGATTTTTCAGTGCACTGTCCCTCGTTTTCTATATTTAAGAGGCGTAACATCTATACGTTATTGCTTTTAAAGCGTGTTTATGGTATAATCTACGAATCGATGTCGAGAGACA
>CAZPPY010000100.1:0-3648 GCA_964588575.1 uncultured Candidatus Saccharibacteria bacterium | reverse complement strand
CCTTCATGCTCGTCTTACCATAGCTGCCAACAATCGCAATTTTTTCGCCAGGATGATCCCGAAATAGCTTTTCGGATGCGATGATGCGCGCGATTTCGCGGGGCCGGACGATCAACAACCGGCCAGCTACGAGTGGGATAACCACCAGGTGAGCCCATAGCACCGGATACGCCAGAATAAGCGCCGCACCAAACGCCCAACCACCTGGCAGCGTGCCGCGCCACCAAAAGTAAAGGAGCGCGAGACCAGCCAGTACCTGCACCAGCATGCCGATGCTAAGCGCCAAGAACAGCAACCGGGCGGCCCGCGTCATGGCAAGCTGGCGGCGGCGCATAACGGACGAAAAATCCTGCGTCCGCCAGTACCACGCCAGGTACGGCCACGCCCGATACTCGGTATTCTGCAGCATATACACGAGTACCTTCGGATACTGTGGGCTATAAAGCGACAGGAGGGTGCTGATCATCGCAAGAAATCCTTTATGGACTGCGTGACTTCCAGCGGCCGCTCCAAATGTACAAAGTGGCCGGTGCCAGGCAAGACCTCCAGCGTCGAGCCGCTGATCAATTGATGGAATAATTCGCCGTAACCAACCGGCGTCGCCCGGTCTTGCTCGCCATATAGTAAAAGCGTCGGCACCGCGATCTTGGCAGCGTCGGCCCGGACGTCATCCGTCACTACTTTCTTAAATGTCTCTTGCAAATGCTCGGCAACCAGCATGTCAGAACCAACCGTATCGTAGACTTTGCGTTTTAATTTCCGGCGTATGTTTGCCGGCAACGGAGACGTCATCACTTTACCTACTTTGACAACCATCCGGAGTGCCTTGTGCCTGGCGCTATACGTATCCCTAATCCCCGCAGAGGCAAGCAGTACCAGCTTGTCCGCCTGAAGAATACCTCTTCCCAGGCCCCGTATTGCAATCGCACCGCCGTTACTATGGCCAATATATGCATGCACGGGCTCAGCTTCGATTTTTTCCAGAAAATGGGCGATAAACTCCGCGTAACTCGTCATACCCCATACTGCGTTCGCCATCGCCGATCCGCCAAAACCCGGCAGGTCGGGTGCGATAACAGTAAACTGCTTCGAGAGTTCTTTGCGCAAAGCCCTCAGACCAGCGGCACGGTCACCCCAGCCATGCAACAGCACGATGGTTTTACCTTTGCCGCTGATGTCATACTGCGTAAGTAGGTCGTCAACCATGACTTGCATACGCATTATTATAGCGTACGCTACTGACCGCTGCTGAGGGTTTGAATACGGCCCTGCAACTCGGTTGTCGTCAGGACCGCGTGCGGAATAGGCGTCGGCGTCATCAGTCCCCAATCCCGATATGTTTGCGTGAAACCGCTGCTTGCATAGCGCGCCTGTACCAGCTCATGGGATGCCCTATCGACGGATAGCTCCATCGTCAGCGGCGGTATGGTCGAATACTGACTCGGGTCAACGGTATCCAGACCTGTCAGCCCTAGGTCGTGTGCAAACGCCTGCATCATGCGCACGCAGGCCCCAAGTTGCACCTTCACCTGATAGGTGTATACAGACCGGCCGTTGATAATCTCGCGTTTTACGTGTGCATAATCTACCGAGAAAATTTTTTCTTCTTTCATATAATCCAGGATATTTTCGCGCTGCTCAACCGGCAGATTGGCGATTGGCGGAAGCGGCGCGCTAGTGATATCCAGTAACGTCTGCGCAAATAAATTTTCGAGCGACGCATCAGTCTTGCCATCGCTCTTCCCCCATTTATTCAGGACACTTGAGAAATCAAATTGCTTGCCGGTGCTGGCTTTTTGCGGAGTTGCAATCTGCGTATAGCGAATATAGCCGGCTGATGTCGTCCCGATACTTTCAGTCGTTACGGCCGAACCGCTCTGCCGCGCGGCCACTATCCAGTCGCCGGCGTTTGTGCTGCCCATTTGCAGCCGAACGGTCTGCTCAACTCCTTGTTGAGTCGTACCGGCAAGTGCCGATTTGGTCACGCTCATCGTCGATAAATTGTTTGCCAGCATATCATCAAATACCCGTTGAGGGCTCTGCCATATCGCAAACCACCAAAAGAGCCCGACGCCGATAACGAGAACAAGTGGCACCACCACGGCGCTGGTACGCGGATAGCGCACAATCTTTTCCAGAATCCAGTCCATGCTGCTATTGTAGCAGCTATTCCGCGGATCAGCTGTCAGGAACAGTGCGAATGAAAAGCTTTCGGTGAAGTTGGTACACAGATTCGATACTGCCCGGTTCCCACCACCCGGACGACACCTCCTCAATAAACGCGTCGGCATAATCCACGTAGTCAGGCCGAGCCGGAATATGCCCGGGGCTCCACTGCTCGCCTTCAGTGCCAGGGCCTCTCACTTGAATCGGCCGACCACCCCGCCAGCCGCCTGGACGACCATTTATCACAAGATTCAGTGCAACATGGTGAAACTGGTTCGGTAACCCCGGTACGTTCACGAGCGCCGTCGGGTCATAAGCAACTGGCTCAGGTATTTCGGTTAGATCATAAGCGTACGAAAAGTTCGATGCGAGATATTCTGCTTCGTCAGGATGGGCATTGAAATATTCCTCGTAGCCATCGACATATACGCCCCAGAAGACTTGTGTAAATGTCCACACCTCACCACTCGGCATTTTCCATCCAAACCACCAATTCCCCGGCCCGTGCTGCTCGTTCAAGGTAGCAAACAGCTCATCCCGTTTGCTCCCAAACTGGCCGGTATGAGCATTCATATCCCAGCCGTCGAGTAGCATTACTATTTGATGTGCGAGATTGCTTGGGTCGGGTCGTTTGTTCGGGTTCATAGTCGTATCGTACGCACCTTTGTGCAGTGGTGATAGAAGAATATGTAGATATATAGCCTAGTTCGTAACAGAGTGATCATCATGTTATATCTTGAATAATCAATATTTATATAGCAACATGTTGACATGTATTGTCCATTTTGTAATTCTCCGAATACCAAGGTCACCAACAGTCGTTTGACGAAAAATAACAGCCAGGTCTGGCGCCGGCGCAAATGCCTACGCTGCCATGAGCCGTTTACTTCTCATGAGCTCATAGATCTCTCGCATCTTATGGTTAAGAAAAAATCAGGCAAGATACAAAAATACAGCCGGATGAAGTTGTATGCGGGTATTTATGGCGCGACGATTAGTTCCAAGACACCAAATCGAGAATATATCGTAGATAAAATCACGCGTGAAGCCGAGCAGCAAATCCTGGCGCTGAAAAAGAAGCAAATCTCCTCGGTTGAAATAGCCAATATTGTCATGGGCATCTTGAAGCATGTGCATCCCCGAACGTTTCTGCGCATGCTCGCCTACCATGCAGATATTCGTACCGAAGCAGATATGGTCCGTGAATTTAACCGCTACTCAAGATACCGTAACGGTTTCATCGATTTGCAAGAGGATTTGCATACATAAAGAGAGGGTCAATCAGAAACCCCACGAGTTCGTTGCTAATCGAGTGGCCAACGAACGAGTGGAGTTGAAGTTTGATCGGACGTGGTGGAGTGTAGGGGATTCGAACCCCTGGTCTCAGCAATGCGAATGCTGCGCTTTACCAACTAAGCTAACACCCCAGTGGTGGGCGAGGAGGGACTCGAACCCTCACGAGCTATTCACTCAACGGATTTT